>NZ_BKZR01000043.1:0-26878 GCF_008974225.1 Weizmannia acidilactici
GCGGAGAGTACCAGACGTATTTTGCGAGGCAGTATTCGTTAAGTGAATAATAACAAATTTTTAGGGGTGTCCCAGAAATAGGGGCCCTGTTTTTAACTTTATATGGCTTGTTAAAGTTTCAGCTGTACTTTATTCTAGTTTTGGATGCCTGTCACCGCTCGATATTTTGAAAACAGAATTTTGTCGATTTTTATAGAACCGGTAGGAATAATGTTCTATAAATAAAACAGTTTTAGATATTGATGATTTCAGAGGAAGTTATGAGAAAACTGAAAATATTTTTATCTATTTTAGTGGCAGTGGTTGTGCTTGGCGGTGGTGTGGCTTATTTTGCCTACCACAATTTGCAGCCGGAGAACCATTTTAAAAACGTGCCGACTGTGTCTCAAAATGGGAATAACGCCAATCATTCAACCACAACCGCCAAAATGAAGGAAAATGTGTTCAACGTCCTGCTGCTTGGGTCGGACGAGCGGAAAGGGCAGAATGTGGGCCACTCGGATTCCATTATCATACTCCATGTGGATCTGAACAATCATAAATACAGCATGGTCAGCATTCCGCGTGACACCCGTGTGTATTTGGACGGCTACGGCTATACGAAACTGACAAGCGTGCAATATATTAAGCAGGCAACAGATGGCACAACAGCCGGAATCAAAGCCGCCATCAATTCGATCAGCCAGCTGACAGGCGTTCCAATCAACTACTATGTGGAAACCAACTATGAAGGCCTGCAGTCGATGGTTGAAACCTTGGGCACGATAAACGTCGATGTGCCGTTTGATGTGAAATTGACCCACCCGTGGTATCCGGAAAACAAAGGAAAGGTGATTGCGCAGGACACGCAGACGCTTAACGGGGAAATGGTGACGGAACTGGTGCATGAACGCTATTCGCTCCCGAATTTTGATTATGACCGGCAGCTGCTTCAGGAAAAAGTGCTGATCGGCATTGCTAAACAAGCGCTTAAGCCGAAAAATTTAACGAAGTTGCCGCAGCTGACAAACAAAATGTCCGATTTTGTAATTGCCACGAATATGTCTAAAAGCGACATTGCCAGCCTCGGACTGCTTGTCAAAAACCTCAACACCGACAAGCAAGTGGCCTATTACCAATTAAAAGGCGCTTCGAAAACGATGTATGATGATATTTTGAAAAACAATAACGCACAAATTGTCTTGGATCAGACGAGCTTGAAACAAACAATGAAACATTTTGAATAAAGGCGCTGCTAATTGGACCGTCAAGATGGCTTTAAAATGTTATTTTGGCGGTTTTTAAATGGTAATGCAGGGAGATACTCCTGTTCTCTAGAAGTATTTATGTAAAAATGAATGAATAGGTGAGGACGCATGGCTAAGAATACGGGTGAAGGATATCGCAAAGGTGCCGTTAAAGATCGGACACAGGTATACAATCCTAAAACAGCAACATGGACAAAACGCGGGGAGGATGGCCGCTTTATGGATGGGAAAAAGGATGGTACGTCTTTTAAGGGCATCACAAAGGAAAAATAAATGGTTAATGAAGGAATGGTTAAGGGTGATGAAGACAGGCTTGAATGAATGTATGAGAGCTTCCCAACTCTAAACGGCAATTTATCCCCTCATTATCGGATATCCGAAGCGTAATATCTTTCTCGGGTCGGAAGAAGTAAAACTGAATTTAAACCCAAGGTATCTAATTCTAAATTAATATATGAGGGGAAGCATAACGAATCGTAAACAGGCTTCCCCTTAATTAATTGACAATCATTCCGTCAAATCTTGGACAACTAACACCGCCAATTTCCTGCCATTTTAGATTGTCAGTAACAAATGACTGCAAGAACAATTCAAACAGATAGTTGAATATGGTTAAAGCAATAGATAATCCAAACATTCAGGCACAAGAGTTTCTTCACGAATTAACTGTTAGGCTTAAAAAAATTTTTGAGAAGAGCGTTGAAAACTAGTACAAAAGTATCATTAAAAGATAAGGCAACAAATTTTTGTGTCAAATAATATAGTAGCCGAAAGAGGATAAACTATCTATACTCTTTCGGCTAATATCTTTAAATACCGTCTTCTTCGTTTAGGTCTTGGGAAGTTTTTGTTTTCCTCTCTCCAAAAAATGTTGTTGTCTTTCGGCTCAAGTCAACGATGTGTTGGGCATCTTCCAAAGCAGAATTTTTATTGTTTATAAAGATGCTTTCTAATAAGGAAGCAATATTACATCCAGCTACTACAGCGGCATCTTTCCTATTTGCAGTGATTGTAACTGCCTCTTTATAAGGTGTACCTCCTGCAAGATCGCAGAAAAACAGATAGGTATCATACTGGGAATCTTCTAGTTCTGCCTGCAGTTTTAACCGCAGACCGTCATTGGATTCTCCTTCTGGAAAATCCACATAAGAAATTTGTTCTTGTTCTCCCGCTAATAGTTTAATCGTTGATTGAATGCCTGAAGCGAAATGTCCATGTCCTGTTACAATAAACTTTATCATTTTATAACACTCCTAAGAAGCTAAGCAAAATAGCTAAAACGAATGTACCAATAATTAAAACGACAGGGCTGATTTTCTTCGCTTTTAACAGCCAGTACATCAAAAAGGTGTAACCGAATGGTAAAAGTTTCGGGAAAATCCGGTCAAGGAAGTCTTTTTGCAATGAAATGGTATGGCCGGAACTGACGGCAATTTTTGGCGCCAGCTCAATGTTTACATAAGTTGCGATCAAACCGCCGATAACTGTTACGCCGAGAATCGTAGCGGCTTTAGAAATGACGCTTGAATTTTCCCTGATTTTACTAATTGCCCGTGTTCCCAATGAATAACCGATGCGTGCCCAGAAAATACGGAGCAAGAAAATGCACACATATGCTAAGAAAAAGATGACAGGGCCGATCAAACTGCCTTGTTTGGCAAATGAAGCGGTAATTCCGGCAAGGATTGGTAAAAAAGTAAACCAGAAGATAGCATCGCCAATCCCGGCGAGCGGCCCAAAGAGTGCGACTTTTAAACCTTTGATGGTTGAACGGCTTTCTTTGCCTTCTTCGAGTGATAACAGTAATCCCATCAGGAAAGGCGAAGTATGGCAGTTTGTATTGATAAACTCCAGATTATCTTTCATGGCATTAGATAATCCTTCTTTATCATTTTTATAGATTTTTCGCAGTGCAGGCAGCATAGCTAGAAGCCAGCCTGCAGCCTGCATCCTTTCATAGTTGAAAGCGGATTGCAGTAAAACAGAACGTAAGCCAAGCTTTGTTAAGTCGCTTTTCGTTAAGACTTTATTTTGTTGAATGGGTTGATTAGATTCCATCTTCATCGTCACCTCCAAAGCGGTTGGCCGCATTTGCAATTTGTTCCTGTAATTGGCGTTTTTCTCTTGAATTAAAGTATTCATAAAGTGCGGCGGCTACACCAATTACAGCAACAGGAAGCAAGTTGCTAAAGTTGATGAAGCAGGCGGCTAAAAACCCGATCAGCAGATACGGCATATAGTTTGCTTTTAACATTACTTTCAACAGCAAACCAAAACCGACTGCCGGTAAGATGCTGCCGGCAATGCTGAAACCGTGGCTTAACCAGTCAGGCATTGCTTCTACAAGCATTTTCATAGGCGTTTGTGCCAAGTAACCGCTTAAAAATACAACGACACCGTAAGTCAGCCCGACAATTAGAATAGGCACGAGTGTCAGTCGTGTATAAGCTTTAATATTGGCTTCTTCTGCATAGCGGTCTGCTTTCCCCATGAAAACAGAGAAAATAGAGTAGTAGAATAAAATAATGTATTGCATTAAGAAACTAAATGGCAACGCTAGGCCGATTGCCGTGGCAGGGCTTTTTCCGGTTGTGTGGGCGATGACCACGGTCATGATTCCGGCTAAGATAGGGTTAGGAGGCTGAGTTCCGCCTGCAGGTGTTAAACCGGCAAAAGCGAGTTCGGTCAACCCGGCAGCAATGATCCCCATTTTTACATCGCCTAAAATAATTCCGGTTACGGTACATACAATCATTGGACGGAAGATATATAATCCTTCCAGCCAAAAATCAAAACCGGCAACAATGGCAAAGATTGAAATCAATATCCCTTGCGTTAAGGTGATATCCATTGATAGCACTCCTTAGATTGAATATTTTTTATCCCCGGGTACATCTTGAATATAGACATTCACACCTAATGCTTTGATTGCTTTTAAATCTGCTTTGTCCTTTTCATCCATGTATACTTTTTTCGTAATTTCCTGTTTACCTTGAGAGAAGTGCATATTTCCGATGTTCAGTTCTTTAATCGGAACGCCACCTTCAACAAGTTTTCGTGCTGATTGCGGTGTTCTTACGATGATAAAGATTTTTTGGCGTGGGGATGCCTTTCCGATAATGTCAATCGTTTTTTGTAATGTAAAGAAACGGATCGAGACTCCTGCAGATTCAGCGGTAGCAGACATTAATTCTTGTTGCAGCGGGTCATTTGCCGTTTCATCATCCGCAACAATCAGTAAGTTTGCTCCTAAACTCGATGTCCAGATCACACCTACTTGCCCGTGTACCAAACGGTTATCAATCCTTGTCAGCAAAATATTTGGTGTTGCCATATAAAATCTCTCCCTTGTTTCTTTGTTATGTTATCATGACAACTTGATTTATAATGAAAGGCCGGATGCTGCTTCCTGATCTAACACAACGGTAAGGAAAGGATGCAGCTGTAATACCGATGCCGGTACAACTTCTGTAATCGGTCCGGTGAGTGCCTTCCTAATAATCTCAGCTTTTTCTAATCCATTGGCAATTAACAAAACTTGCTTGCTATTCATAATCGTTTTGATGCCGATGGTAAGTCCTTGTGAAGGGACTTTTTCAATGCCTCCAAATTCATCGGCATGTTGCTTTTTATATGCTTCTGTGAGAGCAACTCGGTGCGTGTATGACCCAAAAGGTATTCCGGGCTCATTTAATGCAATGTGCCCGTTTTTACCGATACCGAGCATCACAAAATCCAATCCCCCTGCTTGCTGCAGTTCCTGTTCAAATGTTGAAAAGGTATCAGCATACAGCCGGTGAATTTGCGTTTCAGGGATGTTTAATGGGCCGTAAAAACGCTGTTGCAAGTAAGTATCACAAGTTCCTTCCAGGTCAAGAGGAACATTGTCATACTCATCAATATTATAGAAATTCCAATTCTCCGGCAGTCTTTCTTTTGAAAAGAATTCTACTAATTCACGGTAACACTCAATTGGCGAGTTGCCTGTCGCAAGGCCGATGTTCACCCGGTCAACCTTTCGAAGATGCAAGATTTCTTCAGCAGCTGCTTTTCCCACTTCTTTTTTGTCTTTATAAATTTTTACGTTCACCTAGATCCCTTCTTCCTATAATTTTTGGACAGTATTTGTTGTTCATCACCTCCTTAAAAGTTTAGATTCTTACATGTCAATTAAAAACATCGGCAAGTCCCCTTTGATGATGGCTTTCGTAAATTCAAAAGGCTGGCCGCTTGCTAGCCCAAGGGTGATCATTTCCATCGCGGGATCGCCTTTATCGGCATGTAATACGGCAGCCTGTTTTTTATCAATCAAAACTGCATGGAATTCCCGCTTAAAAGATATGTTGGAAAGATTGTACTTTCTTTTAAAAATATGGTGCATATTTTCCGCTTCCAAGTCCTCGTTTTCCAATTTCGGAAAGCGTTCTGCTGGTAAATAGGTATACTCCAGCATGACCGGGTCACTGTCAGCGAAGCGGATTCTTTTGATAAAATAAACTTTTTCTCCAAGTCTGCAATCCAGGGCAGATGCAACACTTTCCTCTATTATTTCTCGCATTTCGAAGTCTGCCACATTTGTATGGGGAGTTTTTCCCATCCTTTTTATCGCTTCGACAACGTTGATAAAGTTTATCTTATTTTTTTTTGCCTCTTTTTCGACTGGGGCAACAAAACTTCCTTTTCCCCGTTGTTTGTAAATTTTATTTTGCTTTTCCAATTCATCCAATGTTTGGCGCACAGTCGTACGGCTAACGTTATATCGTTCGCATAATTCCTTTTCGGTGGGAAGTTTATCGTGTTCTTTTAATTTTCCGGTATTGATTTGTTCTACTAGAATATCCAATAACTGGGCGTAAAGCGGGATGTAACTGTTTTTATCGATGTGCATCCGTTTTCCTCCTCAGATTGACATGTTGTCATGACAAGAGGACAATTATATTAAAACACTTACTGACAAAAATGTCAATAAATTTTAAGGATTTAAATACAATCGATTAACTTCTGCTACACGAGAAACAACAAAATTTTACTTGATTGTCTAAAGGTGAATAACTTAGTCTATAATATAGTTATGGATTGCAAAAAAAAAGAAAAAAGCCATTTTCTTTATTCATGAATATATGCGTAAGGACTTATTCTGTAATGGAACAAAATTTGAGGGGAAGTTTCAAATAAATTTAGCGCACTTAGACTTGATAAATGATCTAATAATGCCATAAATGTTTTTGAACAAATAGTTATAAAGTTTATCTTTCCAAACATCAAAAAATATCAGTGATGCTTTACCATATATTTGGAATGAAGATCATAAATGGAAAAAATAGCATATGGAATCGATCAAAAGCAACTAAAAAAACAATTAGATCTAATTGCGCAAATAGTTCACCAAGGAGATTATCCTGCTGATCGATTAGAAAAGGCCGGTATAAGTCTGCGAGATGCTCTAGATGTTATCGATTTTATTGAGAAGTTAGTGAATGCTATCCATACTGAAATACAGAAATATTTAGAAGTGGAATTACATAAAGTTTAAACTTTATTTAGGTTTAATCTTTAGTCAGCTCTTGAAAATTCTAACAATATAAAATTAGTTACAAATGCCAGCCTCGGACTGCTTGTCAAAAACCTCAACACCGACAAGCAAGTGGCCTATTACCAATTAAAAGGCGCTTCGAAAACGATGTATGATGATATTTTGAAAAACAATAACGCGCAAATTGTCTTGGATCAGACGAGCTTGAAACAAACAATGAAACATTTTGAATAAACGGTACCTTCCCATTCAGCTGCCATGATCGTTCATCTTGTAGAACGCTCATTGGCAGTTTTTTATTTTAACAAAAAATGCAGCGGCATCTTACCGCTGCAAATGAAATATATAGAATAATTAGGGGGATAGGCGATAAATCAACCGCCTATTTCTTTAAGTTACAATCTTCATTATACGAAAAATTTTTCATTTTACAAGTGTTTTTTAATGGGCGTCGGCATGCTGACAGGAATCAGGCTGAATGGGAAAGGCAGTGGGCTTCTTATTTATGTTTTAAACTTTAGTCCCTATTTTTTAAGGAATTTTACCATGAGAGGGATTGTTTTCTAATGGAAATGATTGTAAAATATTGTCAGATAAATCCGAACTATTTGTTTTGGATAATCTTTATCAAGTGCCTGGTGGATCTTTGTAGACAGCGACAATCTTTTTGAAAAAAATGTTCACATTCCGGGCAGGATTGGAAACGGAGGGAGGAGAGTACAATTGCTGTCATAAGGGATTGCCAGGGCAAAATAGAATAAATGGAGGGGGATATATGGATCAATTAGAGATTTTGAAAGAAGAAATGTTTTATGACAGTCGGGAGCTTTATGATTGTTATTTTGGAGACCATGCTTATCTCCATTACGATGGGTATTGGCCATTTTTAGTCGTCGGCGTGAAGGATAGTACCACAAATGTATACGCCATCGTTGAGTTTCACTCAGGTTGTGAGGGTTTTAAATATTATCATGAAAAATTGTTTGGTACCAAGGTAAATTCCTATGTAACCTATGAAAAGGAATTCAAAAGAGTGAAAGATTGGGTGGCTTTTTTCCGGAAAAAGCGCATGTACAATATGTTACCAAGTCTACAATAAAACAGGCAAATCGTCTATCGATAGACTTATCTGCCGTTGTCCGGTAATCGATCAAATGGATTTAGGGCTTGCCTTTTCCCATGAATACCGTGCAGCGGCGTTTTCACGCACGGGTTATCCTGCGTGATTTTTTTGTGCGCCTGGCATGGACGCTATAGGGTGAAAGTCCCGAAACGCGAAGGCAGTAGTATCAATAGCTTAACGCAAGGGTGTCCGTAGTGATGCGGAATCTGAAGGAAGCGAGCGGCAAACCTCCGATTCTTGAGGAACATGAACCTCATACAAGGCTAGGTATCATTGGATGAGCTTGCTAAACAAAGTAAAGTCCATACTGCCAAAGGTGATATAGAGTAAATGAGGCAGATTGCAGATAGGTGGAGGGAAAGAGTGTAGTCTTACCCGGGGAGGTCTGATTGAAACGCCGATTTAGTTGGTAACCAGTCTAGTGATAGATTGATGAACAGTCAGAAGTTATCAGAGGTCATCGCACAAATAAGGTAGCTCCTCATTTGGAAGGTTTGAACCACGAAGGAGTGTGGAATAAACTCGAATTTCACTTTGTTCAATGAAGCAGATAATCCAAAGATGGACTTACTCAGTGGATAGAAACGGTGAATTCTGTGGGAGACATTGAGAGGGCTGAGAACTAAAGTGGTTTAAGGAGAGACAGAAAAGCATAACAGACAGTGAGACTACCCGCCTGACTTCATGGAACCGCCGTATACGGAACCTTGCGTACGGTGGTGTAAGAGGACGGAGTTTAGTCACCTCCTCCTACTCGATGGTTTTCAGTAAGGAAAAGAAAAGCAGCGGCATTTACCGCTGCAAAATGGGGGGCTAATTAAATGAAACTGAATTTGTCCGTATATATAGCCACCGATTTCAATATGATTATAACAAAGTTGTTGCTTTTTGTGAACCCTTTTTTAGCAAATTTTTTGGTAATTACTCGATAGTTGCAGGAAAATGGGATATGCGTTATGAAGGATGGATAAAGTAGGAGTGAATGAAAGAGAAGCCTGAACGTAATTCATCAAGCTTCCCCTTTGCAGTTATAGAATGAAAGCGATCCGCTTGGCGGCATTCTACGTTCCCAAAGCTTCATTGAATTTTATGGACAGACAAGATGAAAGCTTTATTGATCCCCCGAATTTCGCTTCAGAATCGCCTCTATAAAATCAGATAGATGGTTCCGTTCTTCCTCCGTTAGCTTTTTCATGTTTTCCAATAGTCGCATTAAATCTGGAGACAGCTCCGATTCATAACCGAAGAACTCTGCTAATGTCATCCCCAAAGCATCACAAATGGTTGATAGTTTATCCAAAGAAGGCGTAGTTCTGCCGTTTTCAATATCACTTAAATAAGGCTGCGAAATAAAAGCTTTTTTAGCCAGTTCCTTAACCCGCATATTTTTTGATAAGCGAAGGTTTCTAATGCGTTTTCCAATGTCCACAAATATCACCTGTTTTCATTATATCGTCAGCAACGATACGTGAATAAGAAGCATTTTAAAAATTTTTATCATAAATAACTATAAATATATTGAAATTATAGTTATTTATTATATAATAGGCATTGAGATCACAAAATATTCATTTTTATCAATCAATGTTGGAAAGCGCTTATTTCCGGGTTCAAAGGTTTACACCTTTTAACCATATAAACAAAAGAAGGAGGAGAATGAAATGAAGCTGGGTTACCAGACGAACACGTGGGGCGGTGTCGTTGGGCATGGACAGGAAAGAGGAATTCTCTGCTTGGATGCGTGAGTACGGCCTCTTCTTTGTCGGCGTTTATACGGGAGGGAACTTTATTTTCCCGGAAATCCTCGAAGAAGAAATCGCAAAAATAGAAAAAGTTGCTAAGCTCGCTTCAGGATTGGGTGCCGAACACCTTGTGATCGGAGGCGGGGCTGTCCGTTCAAACGGGATTCAGGATGAAGATTACATATTGCTTGGGAAAGCGCTTGACCGCATTGCGGAAATCGCGGAGTCAAACCATCTCATCCCGAGCTACCATCCGCACATGGGCACGTGTGTAGAAACGCCCGAACAGCTGGACCGCCTCATGTCCTGCACAAGCATCAACATATGCCCTGATACAGCCCATATTGAAGCAGGCGGCGGCGATCCGGTTGAAACCGTAAGGAAATATATCGGACGCATCCGATACATCCATTTAAAGGATTACGAAAACGGCACATTCCTTCCTTTAGGGAAAGGGCACCAGAAATTTGCAGAGATTATCAACCTCTTGAAGGAAGCGGATTACAGCGGATGGGTGACAGTGGAACTTGATGAATACGCCGATCCGCTTGAAGGTGCAAAAATTAGCAGGGACTATTTGAGAAAATTAGATTTATAGAAATGGGGGATAGTATGAAAAAGTTTCTTTCAATCTTTTCCGTAGTTTTGCTCATCAGCAGTATCACCTTGGCGGGATGCGGCAAAAGCGGATCCCAATCGGCAAATGCCAATGCGCCTAAGGTGGGGGCGGATGATCCGCAGACAGGACCGCTCACCATTAACCCGGCCCTTCCAAAAGGCGGCAAGATTTTAAGCAAAGGGCCGCACGGGGAAACTGCAGTGCCGGCCAGTTCTTTAAAGTTAACGGAAAAAGATTTGGCGCAGCTTAAAAAAGGCCGGTATACAGCGGCCATTGTCATGCACTATGCCGGAAATGACTGGTCGACCGCGCAAATTGCCGGGTTGAAAGCGGCATTTAAACGAATGGGCATCAAAGTCATTGCGGTGACCGATGCACAATTCAAGGCGGAAAAACAGGTATCCGACATTGAAACGGTGATTGCGAAAAAGCCGGATATCATTGTCAGTATTCCAGTCGATGCCGTTTCCACATCGGATGCTTACAAAAAAGCTGCAGCAGCCGGAATTAAGCTCGTCTTCATGGATAATGCACCGGATGGCATGCAGGCCGGAAAAGACTATGTCAGCGTTGTTTCCGCCGATAACTACGGCAACGGGGTGGCGGCAGCCAATATCATGGCGAAGGAATTGGGTGGCAAAGGTAAAATCGGCGTCGTCTACCATGACGCGGATTTCTTTGTCACAAGGCAGCGGACGGAAGCGTTTGAAAAAACGATTAGGGAAAAATATCCAAACATTAAAATCGTTGCCCGCGGCGGGATCTCCGACCAAAATGACGGAGAAAAAGTGGCATCCGGCATGTTAACGAAAAATCCGAATCTGGACGGAATTTTTGTCGTATGGGATGTGCCGGCTGAAGGGGCTCTCGCAGCTGCGCGGACGGCAGGGAAACAGGACCTTGTCATTACGACATGCGATTTAGGGACGAATGTCGCGCTCGAAATGGCTCAGAAGAATGGTATTGTCAAAGGCCTCGGCGCCCAGCTGCCATATGACCAGGGCATTTCCGAAGCGATTTTGGCGGGTTATAGTTTGCTCGGGCGAAAGACACCGGCATATGTCGCGGTCCCGGCCTTAAGCGTCACCCGTGAAAACGTCTTGAAAGCTTGGAAGCTTGTGTACCATACTGACGCACCGAAAGAAATTCAGCAGGCGGCAAAATAAACTTTTTAAATGGAAATCTATATCAAAAATAGGAGGAATATGAAATGAAAAATATAAATGTTGGAATGATTGGCGGAGGTTTTATGGGAAAGGCGCATGCCTTGGCATATGCAAGCATGCCGATGTTTTTCTGGCCGGCGCCTGCAATTCCTGTCCGCCATACGGTTGCTGATGTCAATGAGGAGTTGGCCAAAGAAGCAGCTGCCCGTTTTGGGTTTGAACATTACGCCGGCAGCTGGGAAGAAGTGGTCAATCATCCTGATATTGATGTCATTGATATCGTCACGCCGAACCATACCCAT
The DNA here is from genome assembly GCF_008974225.1 of Weizmannia acidilactici. Lineage (NCBI taxonomy): Bacteria > Bacillati > Bacillota > Bacilli > Caryophanales > Bacillaceae > Heyndrickxia > Weizmannia acidilactici. The sequence continues at coordinate 11,733 of NZ_BKZR01000043.1, forward strand.
GCGGAAATTGCGATTGCCGCGGCCAAAGCCGGCAAGCATGTGATTTGTGAAAAACCGCTTGCTCTCGGTGCAAAGCAGGCGAAAATGATGCTCGATGCAGTTGAGAAAGCGGGCGTCAAGCACATGGTTGCTTTTAACTACAGAAGGACGCCGGCCGTGGCACTCGCCAAGAAATATATTGATGAAGGGAAAATCGGGAAAATTTTAAACTTCCGCGGTACCTACCTGCAGGACTGGTCGGCCGATCCGCAGTCCCCGCTGTCGTGGCGTTTCCAAAAGAAAACGGCCGGATCGGGCGCCCTTGGCGATATCGGGACGCATGTCGTCGACTATGCGCGTTATCTTGTCGGCGAAATTGCTGAGGTCAATGCCGTTGCGAAAACATGGATCTCGGAAAGGCCGGTGCAGACGGGCGGAACGGATAAGCTCGGAACCGTAAAGGCTTCAGATTCAGTGCCAAAAGCAGCCGTGGATGTCGACGATGAATTTATGACACTGTTGAAATTTGAGAGCGGTGCCATTGGCAGCATTGAAGCAACCCGGAATGCTTGGGGGAGAAATAACTTTTTAACTTTTGAAATTCATGGAGAAAAGGGTTCGCTCTATTTCAATTATGAACGCCGTGATGAACTGCAGGTTTGCTTTTCGGACGACCCTGCAGACGAAAAAGGGTTCCGCACCGTGTACACCGGGCCGGCCACGCCGTACGGGGAAGGGTTATGGCCGATTCCGGCGCTTGGCATTGGCTACGGCGAAACGAAAATCATTGAAACGTACGATTTTATGAAAGCGATTGTTGAAGATACCCAGCCTTTGCCGAATTTTTACGACGGCTATAAAACTGAACTAATCGCGGATGCCATCCTCGCCTCCGCGGAAAAAGGCGAATGGGTGAAAGTTCCGGAAGTTTCCGTTTTGGCATAAATCAAGGGGAGGCTGTAGGTTCCGGCAGCCTCTTTAAAAGAAGGTGAAATGCATTGGAACAAGCCGTTTTGTCGATGAAGAGCATTTCCAAATCATTTAATGGCATTCCGGTTTTAAAAGCAGTCGATTTTTCCTTACAAAAAGGGGAAGTCCATGCCTTGATGGGGGGAAACGGTGCCGGGAAATCCACCCTCATGAAAATCCTCACCGGCGTGTACACGGCCGACGAAGGGGAGATTTTACTGGACGGCGAGCCGGTTGAAATCAAAGATATTAAAGACGCGAGAGCGAACCATATTGCGATGATTTATCAGGAATTCAGTTTAATTCCGACGTTGACAGTTGCACAAAACATTTTCCTCACGAGGGAGCCGCGGACAAAAGTCGGCCTGCTGAAAGATAAAGCCTGTATCGAAAAAACAAAAGCGTTGTTAAACGAACTGGAAGTGGACATCAGCCCGCATGCCGTTGTTGGAACCCTCGGTGTCGGTTACTGGCAGATGATTGAAATTGCAAAGGCGCTTTCCCAGGAAGCAAAGATTTTGATCATGGATGAGCCAACATCGTCTTTAACGAAAAAAGAAACGGAGATTCTATTCTCTTTTATCGAAAAATTAAAAAAGAGAGGCATCACAATTATCTACATCTCACACCGGATGGATGAGATTTTTCAAGTATGCGACAGGATCACCGTATTAAGGGACGGGAAAAATGTTCTCACCGAAGCTTGCAGCCGCTTACGTATGGAAGATGTCATCCGCCATATGGTAGGCTCGAAAATGGACAAAGCTTTCGAGTGGAAAGAAAGGCCGTATGCGACGGACGTTCCTCCTGTCCTCGAAGTGCGGCATTTATCAGCGGGGGAGAAGGTTAAAGATATCAGTTTCCAGCTGTACCCCGGCGAAATTCTCGGCATTGCGGGGCTGATGGGCAGCGGGCGCTCGGAACTCGCCCGGGCGATTTTTGCGATTGACCCGAAAGATGGCGGAGAGGTGATCGTCAAAGGGAAAGCCTGCACGTTCAAAAGCCCGGCCGACAGCATCAAAGCCGGAATTGCTCTCATTCCCGAAGACCGCAGGATACAAGGGCTTGTACTCGACCACTCCGTAAAAGAAAATCTGATCTTGCCGTTTGTGAAACATTTGAAAAAGGGATTTTTGCTCGACGAACGGAAAGCCAATCATTTAGCCGGCGGGCTCGTGAAAAAGCTGAACATTAAAACGGATGATATCCATAAAGCGGCGAAACGGTTATCCGGCGGGAACCAGCAGAAAATTGTCCTAGCGAAATGGCTGGCGAACGAACCGGATGTCCTGATCCTCGATGAACCAACGATCGGCGTCGATATTGCCGCAAAGACTGAGATCATGGAAATCATCCGGGAGCTGGCAGACAGCGGGAAAGGGATCATTGTCATTTCCTCGGAACTACCGGAGCTTTTGGCGTTAAGCGACCGGGTACTCGTGCTGCACGAGGGAACGATCAAAAAAGAATACAGGAGAAAAGAGATTCATGCAGAGGAGGAGCTTCAGCATGCCATCCAAGGATATTGAAATCAACAGCCAGTTAAATGGCGTGAAATGGCAGTTTAAAAAAATCGACTGGAGAAGCTATATTGTCTATATCGCATTTGTCTGTGTTTTGATTTACTTTTCCATTGCATTAAACAGCGAAGGTTTTTTGACGGCAGAAAATCTGCTGAATATTGTCCGCCAGACGGCCATGATTTCGATTATGGGGATTGCGATGACGTTCGTCATTTCCACCGGTGAGATCGATTTGTCGGTGGGCTCCATCGCGGCGCTGTCTTCCCTTACCGCTGCCCTTGCTTTGCAGGCCGGTTTTGGGGCAATCAGCGGCCTACTAGCGGGGGTCGGGACAGGGATAGCCGTCGGATTGGCGAACGGATTGTTGATCACCAAAGCGGCCATCCCGTCATTTTTGGTGACGCTCGGCACGATGGGGATTGTCAAAGGGGCCGCGATGTGGACTACAAAAACCGCGCCCGTGCCGATTCTCGACCCGACTTTTAACTTTATTTTCGGTTCCGGGGATATCGGCGTGATTCCGATTTTGTTGATTTGGACATTAATCTTTACGGTAATCGGCCATATTTTACTGAAGAAAACGGCATTCGGACGCCAGGTGTTGGCAACGGGCGGGAATGAAAGCGCAGCGAAATTTTCCGGTGTGAAAACCTGGAAAATCAAACTGCTTGTCTTTTTAGGCACCGGCTTGATGGCCGGATTTGCCGGCGTTTTATATGCCGGGCGCATGCATGCCGGTCGTTATACATTTGGCGACGGCGACGAACTGTCTGTTATTGCCGCCGTCATTCTCGGCGGAACGGCCCTGGCCGGTGGTGTCGGCACCGTCATCGGCACCGTCATCGGATCGCTTATGATCGGCGTCATTAACAACGGCTTAATCATCATGGGTCTTGACGTCAGCCAGCAAATGATGATTAGAGGTTTGATCATTATCCTCGCCGTTGCTTTTGGGAAGAAATCAGCGGATCAATAGACGGAAGCGTATAGGCATCCACCTGGTAAATGAATCTGATCCAATGCATCCGGGAAAACCTCGGCAAAGTGCTTGGAACAACAGGACGGCAGGATCCTGGAGGGCCGGTGACATTCGGGAGCAATATTTGGAGAACCAGGGCGGCTATGGATGTGGAAGCTATTCTGGATTAACTGCGTAATACTGCTAAGGAAGATATGATGGATCGATCCTGGAAGTTGTTTCATTGGATTCGGGGACATGCAGGACGATATTTGGCTGCCTCGTTATGGAACTGTAAATTGGATTCGAAAATTACTTAGAACGATATTTTGAAGAGCAAGCAATGAATGATTTTTTAGAAAGGGGAAAAGCCGGATGGAAAAAATCAAAGTGGGAATCATCGGGACGGGCTTTATCGGCCCGGCCCATATCGAAGCGTTAAGGAGGCTTGGTTTTGTTGAAGTGTTGGGGCTTGCGGAAACCAGCAAAGAAGTGGCAAAACAAAAGGCAGACGAACTGAACATCCCGAGAGCTTACGGGGACTACCGGGAGATGCTCTCGGATCCAGATATCCAGGTGGTCCACAACTGCACGCCAAACTTCCTGCATTATCAAATCAATAAAGAGATTATGCTGGCCGGGAAACATGTATTATCCGAAAAGCCGCTCGCTATGAACAGCAAGGAGTCGGAAGAACTGCTGGCGATCGCGAAAATGCAGGGCATCGTCCACGGGGTCAATTTTAACTACCGCCAGCATGCAAGTGTCCAAAATTTGCGGGTTAAGATAGCGAATGGCGACCTCGGCAAAGTGAATCTCATTCATGGGAGCTATTTGCAGGACTGGCTGCTCTATGAAACCGACTATAACTGGCGGCTCTCGCAGGCAGTCGGTGGCAATTCCCGGGCAGTTGCCGATATTGGTTCCCACTGGTGCGATACGGTCCAGTTTGTGACAGGAAAGAAAATTACCGAAGTTTTTGCGGACTTGGCAACCGTGATCCCTGTCCGGAAAAAACCGAAAAACAGCACGGCCACTTTTTCGGCACAGCCGTCCTCAGATGCGTATGAAGCGGTGCCGATCCAAACGGAAGACTATGCCTCCGTCCTAGTTCATTTCGATGACGGTTCAAAAGGCGTTTTTACAGTTTCGCAAGTCAGCGCCGGCCGGAAAAACCGGCTCAGTTTTGAAATTGACGGCAGCAAAGCCTCGGCTTATTGGAACCAGGAAGAGCCGGAAAAATTATGGCTCGGATACCGGGACAAGCCGAATGAAATCCTGCTGGCAGACCCGGCCCTTTTTGACCCGGAGGCAAAAGCATCCATCCATCATCCGGGCGGGCATAATGAAGGCTGGCCGGACGCCCTGAAAAATATGATGCTGCACTATTACAGCTTTATCCGCGATGGTAAACGCATCGGTGAAGACGAGCCGCCTTTTGCAACATTTGAAGACGGCCATTTGTCGATGTGCATCACGGACGCCATTTTGGAAAGCCACGCCGCGCAGAAGTGGGTAAAAGTGGCGAACGGGGTGCTGGCATAAAATGTTGGAGGTGTTATTGTGAAACTCGGCGTATTTACGGCATTATACCAGCAGTTGCCATTTGAAGACATGCTGGACAAGTTGGCATCAATGGGGGTGGAGGCGGTGGAACTCGGAACCGGAAACTATCCCGGCAGCCACCACTGCAATCCTGAAGAATTGCTGGATTCGGAAGAAAAGTTGAAAACCTTTCAAGCGGCAATTGAGAAAAGGGGGCTCATGATCAGCAGTTTAAGCTGCCACGGAAATCCGCTCCATCCGAATAAAGAAACGGCGCGGGCGGCCCACAACGTATGGCGAAATACCGTTTTGTTGGCGGAACGGTTGAATGTACCGGTGGTGAACGTGTTTTCCGGTTGCCCGGGGGATTGCGAAAGCGCCAAAAATCCGAACTGGGTCACATGCGCCTGGCCTCCGGAATATTTGGAGGTTTTAAAATGGCAGTGGGAGGAAGTAGCGATCCCTTACTGGCAGGAAGAGGCGGATTTTGCCAAAGCGCATGGTGTTAAAATCGCCTTTGAAATGCATCCGGGCTTTCTCGTTTACAACCCGGAAACTTTGCTGAAATTAAGGGACCGGGCCGGAGAAACGATAGGCGCCAACTTCGATCCGAGCCATCTGATCTGGCAGGGAATCGATCCGGTTGCAGCGATCAAAAAACTCGGCCGCGAATAGGCCATTTTCCATTTTCACGCGAAAGACACTTATTTGGACAAAACCAACATTGCCATCAACGGCGTGCTTGACACGAAACACTACAGCCAAATTTCCGACCGTTCCTGGACCTTCCGCACCGTCGGCTACGGCCAGGACGAAAAAACATGGAAAGACATCATCAGCACCCTCCGCACCGTCGGCTACGATTACATTATCTCCATCGAACACGAAGACATGCTCGCCTCTATTGATGAAGGCCTCGCCAAGGCAATCGCCTTGTTGAAAAGATGCATGTTCTATGAACAGCCGGATGAAATGTGGTGGGCTTAGGTGGATGAGATAGATTTATGATGGAAGGCTTCCAGCTGATGGGAGCCTTTTTTCTTTGAAAAGAATCTAAGCGTCATATACGGTCCATATTTCATGCAGTGGTTGGGAGTAAGCCAATCATGAATATTTTCTATTGGGGATACAGCTATCCTCTCTACTTTTTCGCCGGTTTTTTCGAAACTTTCACCGATTTTCAAGGAACGTCCGCCGATTTTTTACCGTTTTCACTGATTTCTCTAAAATGAGTAAGCTGACCGGTTACCGTTTCAAGTTTTTCGCCAGTTTTTAAGCCATTTTCTGTGAAAAAACTAAGCATCATATACAGCCTATTTTTCATGCAGTGGTTGGGAGCGAGCGGTATGAATGTTTTCTTTGAAAAAATTTGTCCGAAAGTGTGAAGAAAGACATTTTTACATTCAATGGTTGCGAGCAAGACGATCAAGGATGTTTTATACTCCGTCCTTCTTCATTCAGGGCAAAAAATGATTCCCCATCCAACATAGGAAGAATCAGCGGAAACCTCGGAGAAATCAGCGGACTAGTCTTATAAATCAGCGGAAAGATGCAAAAAATCAGCGATAGGAAGAAAAAGTTGGGAAGAGATGTCCTCCCCTTTTGAAAGTATTCTCTAGAAGAAATGGTTCTGAGAAACTTTGTCAGGCTCCGTTAGAGGAAAATTTCTGCTTATAGGGGGTTTGGGGACAGCCTCTTCAAAAGGTTGGATGGCGACCAGCCCCAGCATTCTCAGATTCCATATAAATCAAATAAAAAGAAAGCACACCAAAAAATCGAAAATATCAGATATTTTTAGATAGAAAATTATGATTAATAGTCAATATTATTTGCTACAAATTAAAAAGATTTGAAAAGGGCATTGAAAACTACAAATAAAACAATCACTATACCAACAAATACTACTTCTCTGGTAGCAACATTACTATTATTTTCCTCTATTTTTTTCTATACTTTTTTGGATATCCCTTTGCTTACCAGTTGATTTCCAGTTCATAACCTACTTTAACCCCCCCTCACTTCGTGTTTAGTTTACCATTATAAACATAATAAACGAATTAACATTCAAGCGTAATTCCTAATTATCTTGAATGATCGAGCAAACCCTCATTTTCAAGTGTGAGGTTTTTATTATTTTATTAGAGATGTTATGTCAACAAAAGATAAAAAAGAGAATCTCGGCGCCAGCATCCCTAAAAAAATTAAACCAAAATGCTGAATGCCTTAAAACTTATATCTATACGGAAGGGATATAACCCAAGAGATTTTTCCTTAATCGCTTTTGGCGGGGGCGGTTCCATGCATGCTGCTGCACTGGCAAGAGAGCTGGGAGTGAACAAAGTTATTATTCCGATCGCTTCATCTGTATTTTCGGCATGGGGAATGTTAATGACGGATTTAAGACATGACTATATTCAAACTTATATTGTGCGCTTGAATGATTTAGATCCTGAATTGATTAATAAGGAATGGGGACAACTGGAGAACAGGGCTTATAATGAGTTCCTGCATGAAGGCGTAAAGAAAGATTCTGTGATGTTTTCAAGATATTTAGATATGAGATACTTAGGTCAGGAACATACGGTAAAAGTACCGGTACCTAGCGGAGAATGGAACAATGAAATATTACGATCCATCATTCGAAGTTTTCATGAGTTACATGAAAAAGCTTATTCTTTTAAGTTGGAAAATTCTGAAACAGAAATTGTGAATTTGCATCTGACTGCCCTTGGGTTAGTAAAGAAACCCAAGTTAGAAAAAAGATACCGGAGTGGCGATGTGAAGGATGCATTAAAAGAAGTCCGTCCGGTTTACTTTGAAAAAACTGGTTGGGTTCAAACAAATATTTATGATCGTGAAAAGCTTCCAACTTTAAAGACGGTAAATGGCCCGGCAATTATTGAAGAGAAGGCATCTGTAACAGTTGTTTATCAAGACCAAACGCTAGTTGTCGATGACTATGGAAATCTTATTATTGAAATAGGAGTGAAGTGAAATGATAACTACTTCTAAAAAGGTTGATCCATTTACCTTGGAAATTGTGAAAGATTCCTTGCTTGCCATTGGAGATGAAATGTTTATTGCACTGGCAAGAACATCTATGAGCCCAATTATTTACGAAGTGCTTGATTATGCCAGCGGTTTAACTGATTCGAAAGGAAACCTGTTAACGCAAGGAAACGGAGCAACCGGTTTTATTGGGATGTTAACTTTTATGGTGAAGGAGACATTAAATAAATTTGGAGAAAAAGACCTGAATCCCGGCGATATTATTATTATCAATGACCCTTATAAAGGTGGGGGTTCTCATTTATCTGATGTTGGTCTTGTCATGCCAATTTTTTATCAGGATGAGATTATTGCTTTTTCAGCAAATAAAGCTCATTGGACTGAAGTGGGTGGGAAAGATCCGGGATCATTTACAAATGATTCAACAGAAATCTTTCAAGAGGGTTTGCAATTTCCTTGTGTAAAACTTTTTGAAAAAGGAAAAATCAATCAAGCGATAGTAGACATTATTCAATCAAATGTACGTTTTCCTGAATTATCATTGGGTGATATGTGGGCTCAGGTGGCAGCGTTAAAAACTGGTGAAAAACGAGTAAGAGAGCTTTGTGAGAAGCATAGTAAAGACATTGTGCTGGCTTCAATTGAACACTACTTAAATCATGGTGAGCAACTCTCCAGGCTTGAATTAAGCAAATTACCGAAAGGAACCTTTGAAGCAGAAGATTTAATTGATACAGACGGAATTGGGAATGGCCCCTTTAAAATTAAAGTAAAGGTCACCATTACAGAGAATGAATTTATTTGTGATTTTAGGGGCAGCCATCCCCAAGTTCCCGGTCCGGTCAATTGTTCATTAACAGCATTAACTTCTGCAGTCAGAGTGATTTTCCTGGCAGTTACAAACCCATCTCAGGATATAAATGATGGAGTATTTCGTCCTTTGAAAATTCTCACAGATAAAAAATCCATATTATCGGCAGAAAGGCCGGTTCCGGTTTCCAATTATTTTGAGTCAATGATCATGGGAGCGGATTTAATATGGAAAGCACTCGCTCCACACTTGCCGGATAGATTGTCAGCTGGTCATTTAACCTCTGTTTGCAGTGTTACCCTTTCCGGTACCCATCCTGATTCAAATGAACCGTTTTTAATTGTTGAGCCCTCAGTGGGCGGATGGGGTGCAGCTAAAGGAGAGGATGGTTCGAGTGGACAATTTTGTCTGGGGGACGGCGAAACATACAATGTACCTGTTGAAGTAGCAGAAACAAGGTATGGAGTCCTCGTTGATGAATACAGTCTTCGCAATGATGGCGGCGGAGCCGGGGAGTATATTGGCGGACGCGGCGTCATTCGTTCGTACCGTGCGCTCACGGATGGCCAGACGGCAACGATAACTTACGGCAGACATATAACACCTCCCTGGGGAATCCACGAGGGGCAAAATGGTTCGGTTAATCAATTTTACGTTGAAAAGGCAAATGGTGAAATCGATGGTCCGTTTGGTTGCTATCCAAGATATCCATTGCAAAAAAATGATGTCGTAAAATTAATGACCGCTACTGGCGGGGGATATGGAAATCCACTAAAACGTCCAGCACAGAAAGTTGCCCGGGATGTGAAAAATGAGTACATTTCAGTATCAGAAGCAGAGGAAGTTTATGGAGTCCGTGTAAATCCTGTTACTTTTGAATACGAAGAAACAGAAAAACGTAAAGCATATTATAAATCATAAGCTTTTATACTGCTTAAAGTCAGAAAACTTTAGTGGGTGTGGAAAAAAACGAGTAATCATTTTTAAATGAGTGATTGCTCGTTAATTATAATGAACTATCTCTTAAAGGTGCATTCCTGTAATTAAAGAAATTTGAGGTTTGCACAAAAAAGAGCCCCCTTGGTATGATACGAGGTGTCCAAAGCTTTGAAGCAAAAATGGACCCTTAATTGATACCCAAGGAGGACTCACAATGAATTATACTCAAAATCACAAGATATCGCAAATCACTCCATTAACTCGTTTACGCGCTTGGATTAACGGATACAGGATGATGTTGGTGATGATTCTTGACTAATGGTATCGGCCGATATCTTTTGCCGGCGGAAGTTAGAACAGTAATGGCAGGTTACAATCAATTGTGGTAAGTTGCAATGATTTCTTTTTAACGGCAAAGAGACCAACCTTGGCTCAGACCACCTTGTTCTGGCAAGGAATTTATCTCGTCGCTGCGATCAAAAAACTCGGTGCAGGCAGGCCTTTTTTCATTTCGATGCGAAAGTTAAAGGCAACATCGCAATAAACGGCGTGTTGGACAAGAAACATTACAGCCAAATTTTCGGCCGTTCCTTGGCCTTCTTTGGCATATAGAAGAATCTCTTGATAGAAGTTCGTGTTTTGAATTTTTCATTGATAAAATGAAGAGGGGGTTTTTATCACATGTTGTAGTGCGTTCGTCAAAGTATCCGAAACAGTAAAATAAGTGTCCATTTCCGACCTCTTCTCATCCATAAAACGGGTTTACAATTGTGAGATCGTGATCAAAATTTTACAATAGCGGAAGAGCTAGAAAAGAGGCCGATCATATGAATCGACCTCTTTTCATAACTGTTTTCTCACCCAAACTTGCATTTCACCCGGTTGCCGATTTATCCACGCATAATATGGAATAAAGTGAATATGTGCTGGTTTCCATTCATATGTCCGGTAATCCCGGTAGAGCGGCCCGTCAAGAGGATCTGCCTCAAGTCTTTCTGCTTCTACTTCGATTGTACCGACGCCTTCAAGCAAGTCCGGCTTATATGTATATTTAAACTCCGGTTTATTTGGGATGCGGTATAAACTTAATGGCGCCGGATTATCGGCTTCTTCCATGCAATAAACGATGGGTCCCCGTTGAATGGCAACTTTATCAAGATCATGCTTTACCCGATTGTTTGCCTGGATTTCATGCACACGCATATCCAAATTCAGTTCAATCTCAAATTGTTCTTGATGAATATCAAAATAAATAAAACCGTTTTTTGATTCCGGGCTGATTTCCCCGCCGGAGTGGTGGAGGGTATAGTGATGTGCCGACCAATATGGAATTCTTACCGCAAATTTGAAATGTTTCCGTTGCGGATTTTCGATTGTAAATTTAATATGGCCCTCCCACGGGAAATGACTGCTTTGTTCAATGGAAATATCATTGTCAAATTGCGCACGATTGGCAATAAATTGATGCGCATAAATCGTTTGTTTTTCGTCATCCAATGTATAGATATATTGATCAATCGAAGCAATTAAACGGGCAAGATTTGGCGGGCAGCAGGCGCAGCCAAACCAGTTCTGCCGCTCATACATGACATGGCTCTTGCCCGGATCTCTACGGCTTGCTTCTATCGATACTTCGAGCGGATTTACATAAAAGAAGTGCTCTCCATCCAATGATACACCGCTGATGGTTGAGTTAAACAATTCTTTTTCTAAAATATCGGCATATTCGCCCTTTGGTTCATTTTCCAGCATTCTGCGTGCAAAGAATGCCATCGCGACGGAAGCGCATGTTTCACAATACATCGTATCGTTCGGTAAATCATAATCATAAGTAAATGATTCGCCGATCGGCGTTGAGCCAATGCCGCCTGTGATATACATTCTCTTTCTCACAATATTGTCCCATAAACGCCTGCAGGCAGCCAACACTTTCTTGTTATGTGTCAATCGGGCCACATGTGCCATGCCGGTGCATAAATAAACAACCCTTACTGCGTGGCCTTCAGCCGCTTCTTGATCGAAGACCGGTTTATCTGCTTGATAATAGCTGAGCGGAAAAGCTTCCATCCCCGCAATGATATCACGGTCTTTTCCGTCTGCTTCAATTTGGCGGTCAAAAAATTGCGGATCCTTGCCGCGTTGAATGATAAAGTACTGTGCCAAGTCGAGATATCGTTTTTCGTTTGTCGCTTCATATAATTTTGCTAAGGCCAGTTCAATTTCGGGATGGCCGTCATAACCATGGATTTTTCCCTCTTCAGGCCCGAAATTTTCATCAATGCAGTCGGCCATGCGCCTTGCAATAGATAAAGCTTTTGTATTCCCTGTCACCTCATAATAGGCCACGCCGGCTTCAATATAATGGCCCATGCTGTACAGTTCATGGCTCTGCTTTAATCGCTTAAATTTCCGCTCTGGCGCTTCAATCATAAAATAAGTCACCAGATATCCGTCAGTCTCCTGTGTATCTGCAATCAAATCGATTAATTGGTCTGCAACTTCTTGCAAATCCTCATCCGGCGCATATTTTAATGTGTATGCAACAGCTTCCAGCCATTTATATACATCGGTATCTTGAAAGACGTAGCCGTAATGGTTTCCTTTCTGCCGGCCGGCGGCAATGAGAAAATTTGCGACCGCATGGCTTTTTTCGGAAGGGATCCGGTTATCCTCGCGTTCTTTTGTAATTTTAATATTTGCGTTATCATTCATGACAGACCATTGATAAGGAATCATCTGTTTTTTGACCAAATTTCGATAACGCTTCCAAAATTGATCTGTCACTGTAATGTTTTTGAGAGACATGCCATTGGCGCGATCCTGATATAAATTCATTTTCATATCTCCTCCTGTGTTTTTCTGGCCATTAAATCTCGAATGACGACGAGTTCGTGTTCTTCGTATTTTTTATACATAAACATCGGAATGATATTTATGGCAAAGATGATGATAGGCAGCCAAATAAATGAAAACTTGATGGCCCCGAGTGCGCTCGCCGTTTGTGCATGATTCGGCACATAATGGAATGCCTTCATAATAATGGATGGTATAAAAGAACCAAGCCCTGACCCGATTTTAATGCAGAACGAGCTGCCGATCGCAGTTAAGAAACCGCTGGCACGGATCCCGTTTTTCCATTCGCCGTAATCAACAGTATCACCGACCATTGCAAAGAACATGGAGCATGCGATACCGCTTCCAATACATGCTATGCACCAGCCTGCAAGCAAAGCAATAAGGTGATTGCCTGCGATAACCATCATGAATTGGCCAAGAATTGCAGCAATAAGTCCAAAAACCGTTGTCCCCCACTTACTTAACTTTTTGACAATCATTGGAATAGAAGCCATGCCCGCTACCTGGATGATGGAGAAACCATTAAACAAAGAAATGTAGTCTGCATTGTGCATATTGTATTGGAAGTAATAAGCCAATGTTGAACTTCTGGACATTAGACCGACCCAGAAAATAATGTTGGCTGTTACAATTAAAAACCAAGGCCAATTGCGTTTCGCCGCTTTAAAGCTTTGCTTAATCGGAATGGACTTCGTGCGTTGAATATTTTTCTCACGCATATCCGCAAAAGCAATTAGCAATAAGATGACGGCAATGGCGGCATAGAGCAAAACCGCTAATGACCAGCCTCTGCGCGTATTGCTTCCACCTAAAGCAGTAGCAAGTGGAAGGATAAAAGTCACAGCAAAGAAGTTACCAATGTTTCCGCCAACCATTCGGAATGAATTGGCAACCGTTCTTTCATCAGAGTTTGACGATAAGTTTGGCAATACCGAAGTAATTGGCGTTGAAACACCGGTGTAAGAAATTCCGGCTAAAATATACATCACGCCTGCATATACCACTTTTGCGGTTTCCGACAAATGGGGCGTTGTAAACAATAGCCAAACAAAGATTGCGAATGGAAAGGCCATCCATAAGAACCACGGGCGGCTTTGCCCGTACTTGCTGTGCGTATGGTCAATAATGATGCCCCAAATTGGCGCATCGAGCGCATCAAAAAGCCTGGCAATCAACAACAGTGTACCAGCGATCCCGGCAGACAGGCCATAAACATCCGTAAAAAAATAAAGAATATAGCTGCTCATGATACAGTAAAGCAAATTTCCTGCCAAATCGGTGAAAGAATAAGTAACCTTTCTGTGAAGCGGCAATGCATCTTCACGAATTCCCGCCAAATCGATTTGTGATTCATGAACGGCGGAGCTTTGAAATTTTTTGACCACGATCATCTCACCCTCTCCAGAAGATTTAAAATTATTTTCACAAAGAATTGTAAACCCTTGCATTTCTGGATGTAATCCCTTATATTGAAAAAAAGGTGTCCGTTTCCGACATTCTAAATTTGGAAATGAGGGGAGATGGGGTAATTGTGAACTATTCTTTTAAACTCCTTCATCCTTTTTTGTATTATAAAAGCGGGGAATTTTCTTCGGACATTCCGTGGAAGCATAAACAAATGTACCATCAAGGAGACTATGAAATTATTTTCTGTACGAAAGGGCCGCTCTATATCCAAGTCGGTACAACCCAATATGTCTTGAATGCCAACGATGTACTGTTCATTCCGCCATATACCAATATGTTTGGCTATCGGCTATCGACGAATCCGGTTAATTTCTATTGGCTGCATTTTTTTGCGAAACACGAACATTCCTTTCTTGAAGATCAGGAATTATCTGCAAATTTATCTGCGATCGCTTCCGGAAGTTTTGCCTCATCCATCAACGACAAAGTCATTTTGCCGGATTTTTTTCATGTCAATGAAGCTGGAAAAATTTTAATTTTTATTAATCAAGTTTTGGATGTGGCGAACAGTTATCGATATAGTGAGCAAGAAAACGATTACTTAGTTACTGTATTTTTAATTGAATTAAGCAATACCTATCTCATGCAGCTCTCTGCAAATCAGCATTTCCGGAGTAATAAGGTTGATAAAATAAAAGAGTGGATACGTGCAAATCTATCAGAAGACCTGACGGTTGAAGAAGTAGCCAGAACATTTCAACTTCATCCGGATTATTTAACGCGCCTTTTTAAACGCTATACGCACCGGACGACATTACAATTTATCAATGAATTAAAAATCGAAACAGCAAAAGTATTACTATTGCGGACCAATCTAACAGTCAGCCAAATTGCAAGCCACTCCTATTTTATAGACGAAAAAAATTTTATGCGCCGTTTTAAAAAAATGACCGGCTTGACACCTACAGAATTCCGGAATGCGTACATCCATACTCATTTAAATAATCCACGCATTGACCCCAAGATCCCATTACCAACACAGCTCGAAAAAAGAATGGATATTAAACGCAACATCTAAATTGCAGGACCGATTTCCGGGGATTTATTTCTTCCAGTTAATCGTGACTTGCATACCCTAATGAGTTGCTTT
>NZ_BKZR01000044.1:0-25670 GCF_008974225.1 Weizmannia acidilactici
CCGGAATTTTTTATATTTAACCGGAAATGAAAACGCTATTGACAACGGTGTATATACTGGATATTATAATAACATGACTTGTATATACAAGATTCAAAATTAATGAAAACGCTATTGACCAAAAGAGGTGGCTATCTTGTTCAAATTGTTTCAAAAAAAACCGCAAGAAGAACATATTTATGCACCTTTAAAAGGTGAAGCTGTTGCGATTGAAGCAGTTCCCGATCCAACTTTTGCTGAAAAAATGATGGGAGACGGGATTGCCATTAAACCGGTTGACGGGAAATT
The DNA here is from genome assembly GCF_008974225.1 of Weizmannia acidilactici. Classification (NCBI taxonomy): domain Bacteria; kingdom Bacillati; phylum Bacillota; class Bacilli; order Caryophanales; family Bacillaceae; genus Heyndrickxia; species Weizmannia acidilactici. The sequence continues at coordinate 289 of NZ_BKZR01000044.1, forward strand.
GGTAGCTCCATTTGACGGAGAAGTGATCCAGGTGTTCCCTACGAAGCATGCCATCGGGCTTCGCGGCACATCAGGGCTGGAACTTTTAATTCATATCGGATTGGAAACGGTATCGTTAAATGGCAAAGGTTTTGAAGCCGCTGTTAAGGCAGGGGATAAAGTAAAAAAAGGCGACCCGCTCATCACATTTAATCTTGCTTTTATAAAAGAATGGGCAGCGGACTCCATTACATCCATTGTCATTACAAATGGAGAAAAGGTAAAATCCCTTGAAAAGAAGACAGGCGTTGAAGCTTTGGCAGGGGAAACAGAAATAATGACTGCACAATTATAGCTGGAAATTGAGTGCGCCAATATAGATATACAGGAGGAAAAACAGCATGGCAAAAATCAGCAATGAATCTGTCAAACAGATTGTTGAGGCTGTAGGGGGAAAGGAAAATATTGCGGCTGCGACACATTGTGTGACAAGGCTGCGGTTTGCATTAAAAGATGAAGGAAAAGTAAACAAAGAACGACTTGAAAAAATTGACCTTGTAAAAGGGTCTTTCTTGGCAAACGGGCAATACCAGGTGGTAATCGGTCAGGGGATCGTTGATAAAGTATATGATAAAATGATCGAAATTACTGGGATTGGGGAAGCATCTAAAGATGATGTCAAAAACGAAGCAGCTAAAAAAATGAACCCGCTTCAACGATTTGTCAAAATGCTTTCCGATATATTTATTCCAATTTTGCCGGCAATCGTAACAGCAGGTTTGTTAATGGGCTTAAACAATCTTTTAACAGGCCAAGGCATTTTCTACGATCAAAAATCATTCATTGAAGTGCATAAAAACTGGGCAGGGCTTGCCGATATGATCAATATTATCGCAAATACTGCTTTCACATTCCTGCCTGCGTTAATCGGCTGGTCGGCTGTTAAACGGTTTGGCGGCAACCCGCTGCTCGGAATTGTAATCGGGACCATGATGATTCATCCAAACTTATTAAATGCTTATTCATACGGCGAAGCTTTGAAAAACCACACAATACCAACATGGGATTTATTCGGTTATCATGTCAATAAAATCGGTTATCAGGGGCAAGTACTGCCTGTCCTCGTTTCATCCTTTATTTTGGCTAAACTGGAAATCTATTTAAAAAAACATATTCCGGATTCCGTACAGTTGCTGCTTGTTGCACCAATTGCACTATTGATAACAGGATTTGTTACGTTCATTGCGGTCGGACCGATTACTTTTGGAATCGGGAACTGGATTACTGGCCTCATTGTTGCGGTGTTTAATAATGTGCCGGCAATCGGGGGGTTAATTTACGGCGGCTGCTATGCACTGCTTGTCATTACAGGGATGCACCAGGCTTTCCTTGCTGTTGATTTCCAATTGATTTCAAGCACTGGCGGCACTTATTTATGGCCGATTCTCGTGATGTCCAATATTGCACAAGGTTCCGTAGCACTTGCGATGATGTTTCTGGCAAAAGATAAAAATGTTAAAGGGCTGGCGGGTACATCAACCGTTTCCGCATACCTTGGCATTACAGAACCGGCGATGTTCGGGGTCAATCTCCGTTATAAATTTCCATTCGTATGTGCACTGATCGGATCGGCGATTGCAGGGATTATTTTGGCAACCGGCCATGTAAAAGCCCCGGCGATCGGTGTCGGCGGGATTCCGGGATTTTTATCTATTTTCCCGCAATCATGGGGAACGTTCTTTATCGGTATGGCAGTCGCACTCATTGTACCTTTCGTGTTAACCTTCGTATTTGGAAAAGCAAAAAGACAAAAAGCATAAATCTTAAAGACAGGAGACCTGTGCGATTATTCGTACAGGCCCTTTTGGATAATATAGAAGGATTCGGTGGTGTAAAAATTGAAACAACCTTGGTGGAAAAAAGCAGTCGTTTATCAAATTTATCCCAAAAGCTTTAATGATACAAACGGGGATGGCATCGGCGATCTTAAGGGGATTATTGAAAAATTGGATTATTTAAAGATTCTTGGCATCGATGTTGTTTGGCTGACACCGATTTATCAATCCCCGCAGCGTGATAACGGTTATGATATCAGTGATTATTATGCCATTGATGAAACATATGGAACAATGCATGAGTTTGATCAGTTGCTCACAGAAGCCCATGCGCGAGGCATTAAAATCATTATGGACATTGTTGTGAACCATACTTCAATCGCACATCAATGGTTTATCGAAAGTTCCTCATCGAAAGACAGCCCTTACCGTGATTATTATATATGGAAAGATCCGGTGGACGGCAAGGAGCCGAACAACTGGGTTTCAAAATTCGGTGGCCCGGCATGGCAATATGATGAAAAAACAGGGCAATATTACTTGCATCTGTTTGATGTGACACAAGCGGATTTAAACTGGGAAAATGAAAAGGTCCGTGAAGAAATTTATAAAATGATGGAATTTTGGTTTCAAAAAGGTGTCGACGGCTTCCGTCTGGATGTTATTAATTTGATTTCAAAAAATCAGGACTTCCCGGATGATGACGGGTCAGTACCACCTGGGGACGGCCGCAAATTTTACACAGACGGCCCGCGCATTCATGAATTTTTGCATGAAATGAACCGTAGAGTATTTTCAAAGTACGATGCGATTACAGTAGGGGAAATGTCTTCAACAACAATAGAGGACAGCATCCGCTATACGAATCCAGACGCGCAGGAATTAAGCATGGTGTTTAATTTTCATCACCTAAAAGTTGATTATGAAAACGGTGATAAATGGACAGCGGCGGATTTTGATTTTATCGCATTAAAGCGAATTCTCTCCACATGGCAAACGCGCATGCACGATGGCGGGGGATGGAATGCGTTGTTCTGGTGCAACCACGATCAGCCAAGAATAGTTTCTAGATATGGGAATGACGGTAAATACCGCGTGGAATCGGCCAAAATGCTGGCGACTACCATCCATATGATGCAAGGCACGCCTTACATTTACCAGGGCGAAGAGATCGGTATGACAAACCCGCATTTTGACTGGATTGAAGATTATCGTGATGTTGAATCCTTAAATATGTATAAGATATTAAAAGAACAAGGAAAGTCCGATACGGAAATTATGGCAATTCTGAAACAGAAATCCCGGGACAATTCACGGACCCCGATGCAATGGTGCAGTGGGAAAAACGGTGGTTTTACAACAGGAAAGCCGTGGATTGCGGTGGCTTCGAATTTCAGAGATATCAATGTCGAGGATGCCTTGAAAAATAAAGATTCTATTTTCTACCATTACCAAAAACTGATTCAATTGCGGAAAAAATATGATGTGATCACTTACGGAAATTACCAGCTGATTCTCCCTGAACACCCTGAAATTTTTGCGTATCTCAGAAACGGGGAAGAAGAAAAGCTTTTAGTGGTAAATAATTTTTACGGGAAACCGGCACAGTTTGAACTGCCGGAAGAATTGGATCTTAAGCAGTATGGGCATGCTGAAATCCTAATTGCCAATTACAAGGATTCCCCTGAAGATTTCCATTCCATTGCGCTGCGCCCTTATGAATCCATTGTTTATTATATGAAGAAATCGTAATTCTCTGCCATACCATGTTACAATGACTAATGGTGATTTAAAATGAGAGAGAATAAATATATGTTGATCTATAACGAACTAGCGGACAAAATCCAAAAAGGAAAGATCGAATCAAACAGCATGCTGCCATCTGAACATATTTTGGCTGAACAGTTTTCTACGTCCAGGGAAACGATCCGAAAAGCGCTTAATCTTTTGTCGCAAAATGGGTATATCCAGAAAATAAAAGGAAAAGGCTCAGTAGTACTGGATGTAAAAAAGTTCGATTTTCCGGTTTCTGGACTGGTCAGTTTTCGCGAAATTGCAGAGAGCTCGGGAAAGGCCTGGCGGACGAATGTACATGAATTAGTGCTGGTAAAACCCGATGAAACATTATGCCAGCGCTTAAAAATATCAGGAAAAGAAGAAGTTTGGCAAGTCATCAGATCACGGGAAGTCGATCAAGAAAATATTATATTAGACAAAGACTATATCCGAAGAAAATTTGTTCCAACCATCACAAAAGATATATGCGAAGTTTCACTTTACCAATATTTCGAAAAAAAGCTCGGTCTTGTCATCAGTTTTGCGAAAAAAGAAATTACAGTGGAAGAAGCAACCGAGGAAGATTACAAGTATTTGGATATGAAGGAATACAATCATGTGGTCGTTGTACGGAACCAAGTTTATTTGGATGATACGAGCCTTTTGCAATACACGGAATCGCGGCACAGGCTGGATAAATTCCGGTTTGTGGATTTTGCAAGACGCGAGCACCGGTAATTTTCTGCATTTCATTTTTTTGTTCCACTATGGTAGAATAGAGGAAATCTTCCGGAGAAAATGAGGGTGAACCATGAAAAAAGTAATCCCACATATTACGATTGAAAACTGCAAAGAAGTGATCGAATTTTACCGTGATGTATTTAAGGGCGAAATTAAAAATGCCAAGCTTGCGGACGGGATCGAAATGTTTAAAGGGCATGAAGGAAAATATATTCATGCCGAGCTGCATATTGGAGACTGCGCGCTGTATTTTAACGATGTATTTGGGGATCCTCCTGTAAAAGGAAACTACATCCAGCTTTCTTTGGACCTTGAAAGTGAAGAAGAAATCAACCGCATTTACAGTGCATTGTCTGAAGGCGGGCAGGTGACAATGGAACTGCAGAAAACATTTTGGGGTGCGCTGTATGCCAAGGTAAAAGACAGGCACGGGATTGAATGGGAATTAAATTATTATGAACAATAAGAAACAGGCTTTCCGCCAGCCTGTTTCTTATTTATAAAGTTCGCAGGCGTAGCCGTCCTTGTCGCCGTCCATATAGGAGCGGTAAGCAGGATTGGAGCGCGGTACGCCATTCGGGTATTTTTTTCTCAATTCTGTGCAATTTTGAAAATTGTCGGTGCTGCTGTTTGTACTTTTTTGCTGACCGGTTGTTTCGGAAGATGCGCTTCCTTTTACACAGCCGTTAAAACCGCGGTCTGTCGCATAGCCTTTTTGTGACCAGATTCTGAGAGACGCGTTCTTTGCCTGCTGCTCGGCTTTTTCGAACGTGCTTAAATACTTATAAGGCGGTTCATATACATAAGCGACGCGCGCATACCCTTCTTTCAGCAGCTGTTCCTGCACGGATTTGCCGTCCACGAAAACATAAGCGAGCAGCCGGCCATATTTATCACGCTCAGCGCCGCTATCGAACTCAATGGTCAGTTTGCCGCTGCTGACGAGCTGCTTATTCCGGTAGTAGGCCGCTTTTGCATACGGCTGCACGCACTGACCCGGTTTTTTCGATTCTGGTGTATCAACCAGCAAATAGCGGACTGTTTCTTCCCTTCCGTTATAGTAGACTTTGATCGTATCCCCATCGGTCACATCGGCAAGCTTGACCGGAATTTGCTTGCCGGTTGTTTGGCCGGATTGGCTTCTGCTTTGCTGGGATGTCGCCTGTTTTGTGGCAGTCTGTGTGCTGCTGCCATTATATGGTTCACATGCTGCCGCAGCCATTAAGAACATGGCAATGATGAATCCAAGCCAGCCAACTTTTCTTTTTTTCATTTCTCTTCCCCTTGTCTTAAAAAGTCTGCTTCATTATTTTACCATGAGTTTAAAAAGTTTTTAAGGCATGGGATTTGACAAAATACCTATAGGGGTATATGATGGTTTCTGTAATTGAATTTTGGGCAGGAGGTCATTCGTGTAAATGTATGTTGTTTTCTTCATTCTTGCTCTGATCCTCATTAAAATTGGTTATACACGATATTTTCCGGTCCACGGAATAACGCGGACAGAATTAAGAATTGATGATATGGAAAATAAAGTGGTGGTCGACGTAAGGGATTACCAGGATGCAGGCAGTGGATCCGTTCAAGGCGCCATTACGATCCCAACCGCCTATTTAAAAAGATTTTCCTGCCAAATTCCAAAGGGCAACCTGCATATTATTTCTTCAAACCAGCTTGAAGCCAATTTCGGCATCCGGTTTTTGCGCAGGAAAGGATTTCACATTAGCTCTTACTCTGTGATTCACTCATAATATAGAGGAGGAAAAAAGGTGCAATATGATGACCAAATCAAAAACCGCGTCAAAAGAATTGAAGGCCAATTGCGGGGCGTGTTGCGGATGATGGAACAACAGGACAACTGCAAAGATGTCATCACCCAGCTGTCTGCAGCGCGTACGGCGATTGACCGTGCGATCGGTGTAATTGTCAGCGCCAATCTGGTGGAATGTGTCCAAAAAGCGGGGCAAAACGGGGAAGATACGGAAAGTCTTGTGAAAGAAGCGGTCAACCTGCTTGTGAAAAGTCGCTGAAAACGGGGAGGCTCCGGCCTTCCCGCAGAAAAATTTTATGTGATGATATACCTATAGGGGTAATATAAGGGGGAATTGATCATGAAACAAATTTCAACACAGGAAGTCGAAGAAAAACGAAAAAAGGGAGAGAAACTTCATATTATTGATGTGCGTGAAACAGATGAAGTTGCGGAAGGAAAAATCCCGGGTGCGGTGAATATCCCGCTCGGCCTTTTGGAGTTCCGCTTGCAGGATCTCGACCGTTCCAAAAATTACATTGTTGTCTGCCATTCCGGCGGGCGCAGCTATATGGCCTGCCAGTTTCTTGAAAGCCGCGGCTTCGATGTCACGAACCTGAGCGGCGGCATGATGTCCTGGACTGGCGAAATCGAGTGAAAAAGTTTCTTATTGATCTTATGTTAAAAAAAGGGTAATATATGAATACAAGAGCTGCGTTGTGCGTAATGGTAATAAAGTTTTAACCTTTAAACTGATATAGGGAGTTTTATATCAAAGCCGGAATGCCGGGCCTCCGCCTTTTGCGGCAGGGAGGAAGGCAGGAATGCTTTTGCGGACACCCACTTTGAGGAGTGTGGTTTTAAAACTTTCTTAGTTCAATTACGGCAACGGCGGCACATACATAAGCCGTTAAACCCTGTTCTGCATTAAAGCGGTCCGGGGTTTAATCATTTAAACGCCTGATAAAAATTTCATAAAATTGTCTGTCCAAACAGCCCCTTGAAATCTTCAGGGGGTTGTTCTATGTAAAAAGAACGCCAATCGTTTGGCGTTCAGAAAATTGTACGATTCTTACTCGTTCTTATCATTGCCGGTGACTTTGTTGATTACATTTTGGATTGTTTCACCCAAGCTGTCTGTATCTCCGGCACTTTTGCATTGTATATTGCCTTAAAGCTGATCATTATACGAATAAGTATTAGATTTATAACTTTTTTCCTCCATTTTATCACCTCCAAAAATAGGGGTGTAAAATGGGGATTTTTAAACCTGTTAGGAGAAGACGATGATTGGATTTATGTTGGAGCGGCGTAACAATTCTTTGTGTATTTTTCCCGAACACAATGGCTGTTACTGCAAAGCCGGCGAATGAAGGCTTCGCTGACAAATAAAAAACCTTGATATATCCGCGATACATCAAGGTTTTTAAGGATCGGGAAGACAGGATTTGAACCTGCGACCCCTACGTCCCGAACGTAGTGCTCTACCAAGCTGAGCTACTTCCCGAAAAAATTTATTTTGCTTTTCAACTTTACGAGCAACCTTATCTCTCGCTGACAGGTATTATTCTACAACAATAATTTTCGCTTGTCAAAGCCTTTTTTAAAATTTTTTCCGGAACCTTTTGCCTGTCCGGATTGAATTACAAGGCGGTGGCAAAAAGTAGTAAAGTTTTCATATTCCTTTGCTGCTGATGCCCTGCGCCGGAGGATTGCTCATTGCCGCCCTTTTATTGATTTTTCCTGCCGCCGATTTGGGTCTGATCCTGCCTTTAATAGACCGGGCCATATACGGGGACCATGTTGACTTTTTCGCGTTTCTTTGGAAGATCTTGTTTGTGGTTGTTACACTTGGATCCGGTTTTTACGGGGGGACGTTCACCCTGCAACTTGTAATTGGTTCTGTCGCCGAGAACGTTTTTGCTTTGGCTTTCGGGTTAAATCCTGTTTTAGGGGCGCAGCGGGAATGTTGGCGGTCGTTGCTGCTGCATCTAATACACCGATTTCCGCTGTAATGCTCGGATACGAATTGTACGGGCACATAACCGGCCTGTATGTGATGGCGGCATGCATCGCCGGCTATATGATCATCGGGCATCAGAGCGTATATCACGAGCAGCTCGTTTTTGGCCAAAAATCTTTATGGGTGCAATTGGAACCGGACGTGGAATTAAAAAAGTGGCCATCCAACTTTCCGGGACCACATCAAAAAACAAGGCGAACCAGTTCCATTTACATTTGTAATAGATTTGCCCGTGAAACAAGCCGGTGATTCAGTGCACAATTTTTGTCTTGCATCCAACATCTCCATGCCCCTAAAATTCTTTGTATTTCTATAGGCATTCTCCCGGGAGAAATAGAACCCCGCTTTACCTATCTACATAAAATAAACAAAGCAAAGGGAGGCGGTAAATTGGGAGATTTCACATATATCGATTATTTGGCAAAATTCGGCTTGGGGGGTGCCCATCCCGGTGGCTTTAATCTTTCAAAGGAAATGCTGGCCAATGAACATATCAGGAGTGGTTCAAAAATTTTAGATGCGGGGTGCGGAACGGGGCAAACGGCCGCATATTTATTCCGGGAATATCAGGCTGATGTTACCGGCCTCGACATTCATCCGATCATGATTGAAAAAGCGCGAAACCGGTTTCTATCCGAACAGCTGCCGGTCCGCTTGGTTGCCGGATCTGTTGAAAAGCTTCCGTTTGAGGACCATACGTTTGATTTCGTTTTATCCGAGTCTGTCCTGGCATTTGTCCACAAACCATCCTCGTTGGCGGAAATATACCGGGTTTTGAAAAAAGGCGGGCGTTTCATTGCAAATGAGATGACGGTTGACAGAAAATTGACTGAAGAGGAGCAATCTGAGATCAAAAATTTTTATCAAATTGACATATTGTTGGCGGAACAAGACTGGAAAAAACTGTTGGAAACGGCCGGTTTCCGAAATATAAAAGTTTGGAAGGAAAACCTAGCTGTAAGCGGCTATACCCATTCAGAATATCATTTTTCAACGGATCTTGAGCCCGAATTGTTTTCCATCCTCACACGGCATGGAAATCTTGTCAGTTCTTATCACGATGCATTGAGCTACCGGATCTTGACAGGAACAAAATAAAACTTGGATGAAAAATCGATTTTGGTCAAGGGCTCTTTTTTACTGCTCTCCTATAATGAAATTGTAAAAACAATTCATGGCTGATCGCTGTCGGCTGTTCTTTTCTCGCATCACAGGCTGTCGTTGCTTTTCTGGCCAAATGGGTGGATTTTCCGATTTTCGATTACACACACATCTTCCTTGTTGCGGTGCTGTTCGGGATCGGGACGGATTACTGCATTTTGCTGATTCACCGTTTCAAAGAGGAACTCCCGAATTTTGAAACGGTGAATGAAGCGGTGATCCATACGTTCCGGAGCGGGGGCCGCACCGTATTCTTCAGTTCTTTGACCGTACTGGTCGGCTTTTCGGCGATCGGATTTTCGAACTTCAACATATACCGGTCAGGCGTAGGCGTCGCAGTCGGGATTGTCTTCCTTATTTTATGCCTGGTGACGATTGTCCCGATTTTGATGTTCATTTTGGCACAAAACTGTTCTGGCCGATGAATAAAAATATCAGCCACAGTTAAAGCCGCATGTGGAAAAAATGGGTGGCTTTGCATTGGCGCGCCCTTTCATCGCACTCTTCATTGTCGCGGTGTCCATCGTTCCGGCAATCATCATTTACAATGGAAAACTTTCTTATAATTCAATTGCCAAAATGAGCGATAAGTATGATTCGGTAAAAGGTTATAACCTGATTGCGGATCATTTTGAACCTGGCGAATCGATGCCGGCCACGATCGTGATGAAAAATGGTGAAAAAATGATTCGCGCAAATATTTGGAGAAGATTGAAGCCATTACGCTCAGTGTTGAAAAAGTCGATCATGTCAAAGCAGTCCGGAGCGCGACACAACCGGCAGGGACACCGATCAAAAACTTCCTTGTCCCGAATCAGGCGCAAACCCTTGATGACGGGCTCAAACAGGCAAACAACGCCATTTCCAAAATCGCTTCCGGCTTGAATGATGCCCATAAGCAGTTAAAACATTCGGAGCCGCAGCTGGAGAAAGCAACTGGCAGCATCGATGTTTATAACAAAATGTATGATGTACGCTGTATTACAGAACAAAAATTTTTTAAAATACCAGTTCGAACAAAAACGCGCATCCGAAGCAAAAGATTTTCGTAGGATTATTGCAGAACAGGAATGGTATTCTGTATCATCCATCTTCTCATGATGATGACCAGTACCAATTAAAGCGCGAGTACAGGTAATGAAAAAACGGAAACCGCCGGAAAAAATCGGAGGTTTCCGTATGTTTAAGCCATTTTTCTTCTTTTCTTTCTTAATGTTAGTTTTCGAATATAATACGTGATCACGACAAACACGGCCATAATGCCTGAGTATGTGAGGATGACATTCAGGACATTCACGTTTCCGCCTTCATGCTCTGCACCTTCAAGCCGTTCCCCTTTTGCGAAATTTGGTTTTTGCCCGTTTTCGAAAACCGGTCTTTGGCCGTTCGCAAAGCCCGGTTTTTCCCCGTTCATAAAATCAGGCCCTTGACCGCTGGCGGAATCAAAATGATCATGCCCCTCCATTTGCCCGCCGCTGCTGTTTCCACTAAAGACGGTGGTGGCGCTCGCAACCCGGTTGACAAATCCTGTTTGCTTGATTTCATAAACGCCAAAAGCAAGAATCAGCGCCGCTGCAATTTTTACTGCATAACCAATCCATTTCTTTTTTGTTTTAAAGTGGATGATCCGTTTAAAGACATTGACTACCCAATGCCAGTGAAGCCCTACGTGAATGCCTACCAGAATTAAAACGAGGGATGAGACAGAAATATGGGTAATTTTGAACCAATTTTCATTCCCAAGGTTGATGTTCGGGAAAACAACCCGGGAAATAATGATCCCGCTGATAATAATGAAACACATGGAGACCAGCAGCAAAAGATTCAGTGCATAGCTTCCCCGCGCTTTCCACGGCAGTTTTTTGTCGAGCATTTTCAGTGTTACATTTTTCACCCAATTGAAATTCAGCAAAACATGCGTCAAAAACATGACACCAAAAACAAGCCCGGCAATTTCATGATACGCTAGCCCACCTAAAACGCGCGTGTTGAAAAACAGGACAAACATAATCGCCATGATCAGATCAATGGCAAATTTTATGTAGTTCTTTTTCATTTTTTCATGTACACCCCAAATCATTTGATATCAAAAATATAATGGCGGTTTCTTAATTTCTGCTTAATATTTTATTGATTGGTTGTATATAAATGTATACAGAGGGGAGTAAGGCAGCCGATGCGTTTTATTCGGAAACTTACGAATGGATATAATACGTATTTAAATGCGGAAGGGAGCAATGTAAGCCAGGGGAAGAAACAGATGTTAACCATCGCGAGGGCCATCCTTGCCGACCCGTCGATCCTCATTTTGGATGAAGCGACAAGCAATGTCGACACCCGAACAGAGTTCCATATCCAGGCGGCGATGAAGTCGTTAATGAAGGGGAGGACCAGTTTTGTCATTGCCTACAGGCTGAGCACGATCCGCGAAGCAGACATGATCCTCGTCATCAACCATGGGGAAATCATCGAAAAAGGTTCGCATGAAGAGCTGTTGAGGCAAAACGGATTTTATGCAAATCTTTATCTGAATCAATTTGCGTTAAAAAATCCCCTGTCAGGCTGCCTGCAGGGGATCTTGCGGGTTAACTTACTTTAAACCTCTTAATTTCCGCATCCAATTTACCTGCCAGTTGCTGCAACTCTTTTGTGGACCCGGAAATGGCTTCGGTAAAAGCCCGATGTTCCTGGCTGGAAGCGGATATTTCTTCTGAACTTGCCGCAAAATTTTCAACAGTGGAAGTAATATCCTGGATTTGCTTCGAAATTTGTTTGGATTTCCCATTGATGTTTTCCATGCTTTCTGCCGTATGCCGAAAACTGTCAACAATGTTGCTGTATGTGTGTTTAATCGTCTCAAAGGCAGCTTCAGTTTTATGGAAAGCGTCTTTTTGTTCCGAGATAAAGGCGTTGGCCTGGCTGATATTTTCCACAGCTGCATTGGATTTTTCCGTCGTCGCGGAGATCAAGTCTTTAATTTCCTGCGCTGCTTTCGAAGAACCTTCCGCCAGTTTACGGATTTCACCGGCCACAACGGCAAATCCTCTTCCCGCATCCCCGGCCCTGCTAGCCTCTATCGATGCATTTAAAGCCAAAAGGTTTGTTTGAGCTGCAATGGCATTAATGACATTAACAAATTCATGGACCTTGCCGATCATTTGGCTGAGTTCTGTAATGGATTGATTTGCCGCAGTCGTGATCTCAATATTCTGGTCCATTTTCTCAATTTGGATATCAATCGTTTTTTGCCCTTCTGCGACAGCATCAAGGGAAGACACAGCATATTCCGCCCCGGTGGATGCTTCCTGCGTAATTTCCCCGATCAGATTGACGACTTCACTTAATGTTTCGTTGATGTCATGAACGGTTTGTGCAAGATGACTGTTTCCCTGGGCGAACTCATCGATGGAGGCTGCCACTTGGTTGATGGACTGGAAGCTTTCTTCCGCCCTTTTGGCAAGGGATTCGGAGTGGGAAGCAACCGTTGAGGATATTTGCTGTAGCTTCATCGCCAAGTCCCTTAAGGTTTTTCTTGTTTGCCCGAGCGCTTTGGCCATCTGTCCGGTTTCATCTTTGTATTCTTTCATTTTTCCGAATGACTGGCTTTCTTCCCGCAAATCCAGAGCCGCAGTTTGTTCTGCCAGTTCAGCCATGTGCAGGATCGGTTTAGAAATCACCCTGCCCAATATGTACGAAAGTATGATGCCGATGATAAGGGAGATGAAAAGGCCGATCAAAACAGGCGTTGGAACCATGAACCCCCCGGATGCTCCCTGGGTTTGGCCGTTGGTACTGCTGCCGGGGCCTATAAATAACGATGTCCCGATATTAATGGCTGCTACAAAAATCGTGTTAATGACAGATATTAAAATAATCTTGGATGAAATCTTTTTTACATTCTTTAACATGGCGTTCCTCCGGTGTTTAGTATGGTATTTTAATATTAGGTATAAAGATTTAACTAGCGGAAATTTTTCAGAACTGGATGCTCCATTGTAATTATCGGCATACAATATTTAGACTTTAACAAAAAAATTTCAGGGGCCATAAAATTGTTTTACCGTACTTTAACCTTTTTGATGTATCATCGGTTTCATGATACGGTGGTGAGAAAAAGCGAATAAGTAATAAAGCATATACTTGAAAAAAGGGTTGAAACGGGAACAATTATCATACCATACCGGACGGTTTTTTGTATTTTTCCATTTTTTAGATTTCATTGCGGAAAAATAAGCACACATTGGAGTGAGGAAGTATCCGAAGTAACGAATAAACGGAATAAAAAACGGTGAGTTTTGCCCAAGAGGTAAATGCTCACCATGATTTTTTATATTAGATTATTTTTTCGGGACATTTTTATATATCTCAACCTTTGTATTTTTTGATCAAATCAACAAACGCATCCACGAAAGATTGTAAGAATTGGACAGTACTTTCATTTGTAACTTTACCGTTTTCATCAAACAGCGTTGCGACATTACCGATATAAGCTTCAGGCTGCTGGACGACCGGCATGTTTAAGAAGACAAGCGACTGGCGCAAATGGTGGTTGGCGCCGAACGCACTCAAATTCCCAGGTGACTGGCTAATAATGGCTGCCGGTTTGCCGCTCCAAACACTTTGACCATAAGGGCGCGAACCGACATCCAGCGCATTTTTTAATACAGCCGGAACAGAGCGGTTGTATTCAGGCGTTACAAATAAAATGGCGTCCAGTCCTTTTACTTTGTTGCGGAATGCCGTATATTCAGCAGGGACTTCGTTGTAGTCATCATAATCCTGGTTGTATAAAGGCAGATTTCCAATTTCAACAATCTCTGTTTCATAGCCGCCGGGGAACAGGGTTGCCACATTTTCTGCAAGTTTTCTTGAAAAAGATTCTTTCCGCAAAGAGCCGAGCAAAATACCAATTTTTGCCAAAATGATCTGACCTTCTTCCATAATTATTTTTAATTCGAGATAATTATAAGGAAAACTAAAGTGAAAAGTCAAAAATAATGCCCTGGATACAAAAAGTCGCCCGCTGATAAACCGTGCATTTCCGCCGATAAAAGAGGATCAGGAGGAAATGAGGTGCCGGGAACCTTGTTTTGGTGAAAAAATATCTGGGTTCAAAAAGGGAGGAGGAAGTCGGGATGTGTAATTTTAAAGTTGAGCGCCGATAAATGAGAAGTTTTCGCTGATAAAATTGAAAACCCGCTGATATATTCCAGCTCACCGCTGATAAATCGGGTCATTCCGCCGATAAAAGGGGAGCCAGTGGCAATAAACAAAACAGCAGGAACTTCAACATGAAATTCCTGCTGCTTCTTTGTTTGGGTTACCGTTAAAAGGTGTTTCCAATACTTTGATGGATTCGGATGGGCAGCCTTCAAAAGCATCTTCCAGATCATCCAGAAGTTCTTCCGGGATTTCTACTGTTCCCTGATTATCATCCAACATCACGTATGACAATCCTTCTTCATCATAATCAAAAATATCTGGGGCGGCTGCTGCGCAGGCTCCGCAAGCAATGCATGTTTCCCGATTGACAATCGCAAATTTTTTCATCTTCCATTCCTCCAAAAAATTATTTTTTAGCTCATCAACCGGTGTGACGCGCCGCCCGTTGTTCAGTTGGACGCACCGTTTTTTTCGACGGGCGGATCGAAATTCTTAAAATCAGGGCCGCAATTGTAATCATCGCAGTTGAGGCGTATAAAAACATCATAAACGGATAATGCGCATCCGGCCCGAGCACCACGCTGTGGATGAATACGCCAATAAATGCAGGAAAAGCCAAAAAGTGGATTGCTTTCCATGTTTTATGCCCGAGTGCTTTCATATAATCTGATGTCACAATCAACAAAATCATGATATAGAGCGATAGAATCCCAATCCCGATCAGGATAGGATTTGATTTCGAAATAAACGGAATGAGCACATCCCATATCGAAAAGTTTTCATACGTGCTGAACGTCAGGACAAGGCCATGCACCATCCCGAATAACAGGCCGAACCAGCCAGTTGACTGGTGAACGAGGTTAATCCGGGCTTTTGTTCTTGGTTTCATAAAATGGTAATGGGCACTCATCCCCGTAACGACTGATACAAACAGCAACAAGTAAGAAGTCACGCCGGCTGCACGGGAAACCGTCCATACAGGCATGATGTTATGAATGGCTGTGAACAGTTCGCTCACCATAATAAATCAGTCCTTCCGAAGAATAGTCGCGGATCGCCCCGCCTGTTACAATGGAATGGTCGTTTTTCACACCGACAATGCCGAGATCTTTGCGTTTTTCCAAAACCCATTCGATTCCTTTTTCCCAGCCTAAAATAATCATGCATTTTGCGTATACTTCCGCAACGGCCAGGTCAGGAGCAATGACACTGACTTGAATAAGATCCGACTGTGAGCTTTCGTGCGTGCGCGGATCGAGAATATGGTGGTGGGTCTGCCCATTTTTATCCTTCCAGCTCCGCTTCACCGTGCTGCTTGTGGCGATGCCTGCAGGACGGTCGAGTTTAAAAGAAAACAATTGCTTATCCCAGGATTCGGGTGTTGAAATGTTGATGTTCCAATTTTCTTTCGGCATTCCCCAGACAATAATATCCCCACCTGCTGCAATGCCGCCAAATGGCGTTTTTTTCGACAACTGGTTTGCGGCCTGCTGGGCAGTCCAGCCTTTTCCAATCCCGCCGAGGTCAATCATCGCGCCGTGTATCGTAATCATTCTCATTTTTGGGTCGATTTCGGCCGGTGCTTCTTTATTGGTTAAAAATTGATTTTGAATTTCTACATTTCCTGATTCGATTTTTTCGAAGCTCCGGTCGTATCCGAGCCTGCATATGTCGCGGCCGAGATACGGATTAAACACGCCGTCCGTTTCATAATAGAAACGGTCTGCCGCTGCCACTGCTTCATACAGCACATCGCTTGGCAGAAAAGGCGTATTTTCCGTTCTGTTTAACTGCGACAATTCGCTTTCAGGCAAAAAGCGGCTGAGTGTATTTTCCGCATGCCGGAACCATGCCTCCGTTTGCCGGTTGTGCTGTTCGTTCAAATAATAAGTGGCAATCGTTGTATTCATTGCACGAAAGTTGTACATCGCAATTCCCCTTTCGTTAGATTACGAAGAATGGCCGCCTACCTGGCTGTCCTGGCCGAAATCCCCTCTGCTCGGCGGGCCTTGGAAAGTGGAGCTGTCGGAGTTGTAATTGTCCGAACCGCTGCTCGAACTGCTGTTGTTGTCCGAACTGCTGTTTGAGCTGCCACCATCGTCCGAGAAAAATTTGCCGCTGCTGTCATGATATTGGTTTGAACTCGAAGAAGAATTTGAATTTGTATTGGAACTGCTTGTGGATGCAGTCGTTTTTGTGCTTGACTGGTCATATTTTTCCGCTAGGCCGACCATCCCTGTAAAAACCGCAACGCTCGAAAGACCGACAATCCATTTGATCCCTCTGTTTTTTGCCATCTATTGTCATCTCCATTTTTTTCAAATCTTAGCTTGATACCATCATAGTGGAGTTTTATTAAAAAAGAATTAACGAGACAGGATTGAAAAAAGTATTATGGTTGATGTAACAATTCAGCTGGAGATTAATGATGGTTTAATTGAGAGATGATTGACTGTATAGCAGTTATACAGGGTAAACTTTTCCTTGTACGAAACAGTTGATTGGAGGAGAAACGATGGCAGAGAAAATCAAAGTCACGGATTTGCGTTCGGCCCTCGAATTGTTAAAAACGGTTCCGGGCCAGCTGATTGAAACGGATGAACCGGTTGATCCGCATGCTGAAATTTCAGGGGTTTACCGCTATGTCGGCGCCGGCGGGACGGTTATGCGCCCGACTCGGATCGGCCCGGCAATGATTTTTAACAATGTGAAAGGCCATGAAGATGCAAGAGTGGTGATCGGGCTGCTTGCCAGCCGCGAAAGGGTAGGGCTGCTCCTTGGAGAAAAACCGGAAAGGCTCGGGTTCCTACTAAATGAAGCGGTGCAAAATCCAATTCAGCCGGTTACCGTTCCAAATGAAAAGGCAAAATGCCAGGAGGTCGTTCACTACGTAGATGAACCGGGATTTGATATCCGCAAACTCATTCCGGCGCCGACCAATACGGAAGAAGATGCCGGTCCGTATATTACAACGGGGATGTGTTACGCATCCGATATGGAAACGGGCGAATCGGACGTTACGATCCACCGCCTTTGCCTGCAAAGCAAAGATGAAATATCCATGTTCTTTACACCTGGTGCCCGCCATTTAGGGGTATTCCGCGAAAAAGCGGAAAAACTTGGAAAACCGCTTCCGATTTCCATCAGCATCGGTGTTGATCCAGCGATCGAAATCGGTGCATGTTTTGAACCGCCTACCACACCATTAGGATTTAACGAATTGAGCATTGCCGGTGCTCTAAGGAATGAGCCGGTTGAACTTGTTCAATGCTTAACAATTGATGAAAAGGCGATTGCCAATGCAGAATATGTGATCGAAGGGGAACTGATTCCAAACACGTATGTCCGCGAAGACCAAAATACAAATACAGGAAAAGCCATGCCAGAATTTCCGGGTTACACGGGTGAAGCGAACCCGAAAGTGCCGTTAATCAAAGTAAAAGCCGTCACCCACCGCAAAAATCCGATTATGCAATCTGTCATCGGGCCGAGCGAGGAACATGTCAATCTTGTAGGAATTCCTACCGAAGCAAGTATTATTCAAATGATTGAAAGGGCGTTGCCGGGCAGGCTTTTGAATGTATACGCCCATTCTTCCGGTGGTGGCAAATATATGGCCGTTCTGCAGTTTAAGAAAAGCCAGCCGAGTGACGAAGGGCGGCAGCGGCAGGCGGCGCTTTTGGCGTTTTCAGCGTTCAGCGAATTGAAACATGTTTTTATTGTTGACGAAGACGTGGATCCATTCGACAGTAATGACGTCCTATGGGCAATGAACACCCGCTTCCAGGGGGATGTCGACACGATCTTTATTCCGGGTGTGCGCTGCCATCCGCTTGATCCGTCGCAAAGCCCGGAATACAGCCCTTCCATCCGGGACAAAGGCATTTCCTGCAAAACCATTTTTGACTGCACAGTGCCTTATCATTTAAAAGATAAATTCAAACGGGCGAAGTTTATGGATGTTGATCCAAGCCGCTTTGCACCGAAATTGTTTAAGAAATAATGAAAAGGGGAGAGGGTGCGCTGCATTCCTCTTCTTTTTTAACATTTCTTAACCGGTATCTGCAGCTGGCAAAAGTCGGAATTCTGGTCTTCCCCGTAAAATGTCGAATCCAAAAGGCAGGCGTCAAAAACATCACCGGCTACTTGATAATGGTTATCGTGAATCCATTCTATTAATTCATCCAGGAATTGTGTTTCATATGGCATTCCGTATTTAAACATACAGGCATACTCTCCAGCAGGCAGTGTAAACATATTTTCGATTTCCGCCACATCATCCGGCAGCATAATGCAGCTGCCCGCACCTCGAAATACATCATTTTCTTCTAAACTCTCTTTGCGTATAATCGTGCCAAACCCTTCAGAAGGAAGCAGGCTATATCTGTTCAGAATATCCCACGCTTTCATGACAGTTAAATGCAGCTCTTTACGTGAAATTTGATGCTCAAATGGGACAAAAATAACTTTCCTTTCCGGGAACGTTTCGATCATTGGCTGATAAAGTTCGTTTTTGAAGTTTTCCACCGTTGCAAATAGGGATAGTCTATTTTCGATATGTCCTTTTGTTGCTTTTAATTGTTCAATTTCTTGTTCAATCGTTTCTTTATGGGACTCGAGCAGTGAAATGGCGGTTGTAAGGTTGCGGTTTTGGATATGTTCCTTTATTGTATCCAATTTAATGCCAATTGATTTTAAAAATAGAATCTCTCTGAGCAAAGGAATTTGGGAAGGGCTGTAATACCGGTAGCCATGATCATCTGTTTTAATCGGCTTGAATAAATCAATTTTATCGTAGTAGATCAGAGCCTGCCTTGAAATATGGTGGATCGAAGCCATTTCACCAATTGAAAAATATTTTTCCATGTCTATCTCCTTTTCTTACAATCTGGAGTCTTGATCATTCAACTTGATTAAATAAAAATATCTGGATAAATCCGCTATTTATCTATGTATCAATGCTGCTTATAAGCAAAAAAACAAGGGTTCCAACCAACTGGCTGAAACCCTTGTTTCATTGATGCGGATGAAGGGACTTGAACCCATACGGTGTTGCCACCACTAGAACCTGAATCTAGCGCGTCTGCCGATTCCGCCACATCCGCATTTTTTATTTTTTTGTTCGCCTCATCAGCGACAAATTTATTATATTATGCCCGAAAGAAAAATGCAATAGCTTTTTTAAAGTTTTTGCGAAAAAGTTTTTCGCATGTCGAATTGCATAAAAATCGTTGACCAGGATTTGGGGACAGTGGTATATTTACAGTAGTTGAATATGAGTACCTTTAATTTTAGTCCAGTGAGGCTGACAAGGTAAACGGAAAAGTTCTGCGCTTGTTGCAGAGTCGTTTTGGTGAAGTACAGGCTTCTTGTCATTGCTGGCAGGAAGCTTTTTTTGCACCTGCTCCGTTTGAATTGAAAGGCCTCGGATTTTTACATTATCGGAGGAGGATTTATATGTCATTTGATCAGACGATTCAACATGCGGGAGCGGCGGAACAAACTGCGGCGCCATCCCAAAACATGGTGACAAAAGAATACGGGGCTTCCGAAGCGGTGCCGATGAGCTGCCGCAGTTTAAGTTTTGGCGATATGATTGCCACCTGGATCGGGGCAAACGCAAATAACGGTTCATGGTATGTTGGCGGTGTGGTTGCAGGGGCGGCATTCGGCGGTTCCATTTTAGTCACTTTGATTGCCAATCCGATTGCTTATATGATTATGGCGTTAATCGGGTTTATCGGTTATAAAGTCGGCACTTCGACGATGGCGTTGACAAGGCCGTCGTTCGGCGTCCGGGGGAGCTTCCTGCCATCGATTTTAAATACAACGCAGTTTATCGGCTGGACCGCGGTCAACACGTTTATTGCCGCAATTTCCATCAGCTATGTATGCAAAGATTTTCTCGGCTGGCCGGCGTTTGGAGAAGCGGGCGGCGCGAAAACGATGATGTTCGGGATTGTGGTCATGAGCGTTTTGCATTTGCTCTCAATTGCGATGGGCCATAAATCCGTAAAATTAGTGGAACGTATCGGCGTTGTGTTGATCCTTATTTTAGGCATTTGGGAAACGGTCGTTGTGCTGTGGCATGTTTCTTTCCATGACATTTTAAACTGGCAGCCGCCGAAAAGTGAACGCCTGCCGATTGGCGCGGCAATGGATACAATGGCGGCGTTCAGTCTTGGCTGGGTGCCAGCGATTGCGGAATTTACCCGCTACGGCAAATCAAAAGCGACGGCTACGATTGCCCCGATGATCGGCGCAAATATCGCGCTGTTCTGGTTTGCGTTTGTCGGCATTGTCGGCGCGATCGGCACTGCGATCTCTACAGGGGTGTATGATCCGAATAACTCCGACCCGAGCACGATTGTCAGCAAGCTCGGCCTTGGCATGGTGGCACTCGTCGTAATTATTTTAACGAGCACCACAGCCAACGCTGTAAACTTAATGGCAGCAGGAATCTCGCTTACAAACATAACGAAGAAAATCAAGCCGATTGCCGCGCTTTGGATTGTCACGATCATTGCGGCAGTGTTGACAATTGTGCCGCTTTTTGCCGGAAGTTTCCTCGATTCGTTTGAAATGTTCCTTGATTATATCGGAATGGTGTTCGGGCCGATTTTTGCCATTACGATCGTGGACTATTACTTTGTGAAGAAAAAATCGTATGATGCCGGGGAATTTGAAAAAGAAAACGGAAAATACTGGTTTTCGAAAGGTTTTAACATCAAGACAATGCTCGTTTGGGTACTTGGTGTGGCTTTCTTCCTGGCTGTGCACAATCTGCCGGTTTTTACCGCCCATATCGGCGCCACTTACCCAACGATCGTTTTAACCGGTGTCCTGTATACTATCGTTGCAAAATTATGGAAGTAAGGTGTTAAACATGTTAATCAAAAATGCACGTTTACGAAATCAAGAAGGACTTTGGAACCTTGAATTGAAAAAAGGAAAAATTGAAGCCATTTTCCAAGGTGGGCTTCCGGAAACTGCGGATGAAGTGATCGATGCGGAAGGCGGGCTTGTCCTGCCTCCTTTCATTGAGCCGCATATCCATTTGGATTCGGTCCTGACAGCGGGGGAGCCGAAATGGAACGTAAGCGGCACGTTATTTGAAGGCATCGAAACATGGGCGGAGCGGAAAAAGCTGCTTACCCATGAAGATGTGAAGGCGCGTGCGAAAAAAGCGTTAAAATGGCAGATTGCGCAGGGCATCCAGTTTGTCCGTACCCATGTGGATGTGACCGATCCGAAGTTAACGGCGTTAAAAGCGCTGCTGGAAGTAAAAGAAGAGGTTGCGCCATGGCTGGAACTGCAAATTGTCGCTTTTCCGCAAGAGGGTATCCTCTCGTTTCCGAACGGCCTTGAATTGATGGAAGAAGCATTGAAACTCGGGGCGGATGTGGTCGGCGGCATACCGCATTACGAATTTACCTGGGAGTATGGCGTAGAGTCGGTGAAAAAAGCGTTTGAACTTGCTGTAAAATACGACCGGCTCATAGATTTCCACTGCGATGAAATTGATGACGAACAGTCGCGCTTTGTCGAAGTTGTCGCGGCGGAAGCGTACCGGCTCGGCATCGGAGAAAAAGTGACCGCCAGCCATACAACGGCAATGCATTCTTACAATAACGCTTATGCCTCCAAATTATTCAGGATCCTGAGACTTTCGGGTATCAATTTTGTCGCCAATCCGGTTGTAAACATCCACCTTCAGGGCCGGTTTGATACATACCCGAAACGGCGCGGGGTGACGCGTGTGAAAGAGTTGTTGGAAGCGGGGCTGAATGTCTGCTTCGGGCATGATGACATTATGGATCCTTGGTATCCGCTTGGCACCGGGAATATGCTGCAGGTGCTGCAAATGGGCATCCATGTATGCCAGCTGATGGGCTATGAACAGATCATGCAGTCGATTGACCTGATTACGGAAAATAGCGCAAAAACGCTCCATATTGAGGATCGGTACGGCATTGTGGAAGGAAAACCGGCCAATCTGATTATCCTGACGGCAGCGGATGCTTATGATGCGATACGGAGGCAGGTGCCGGTACGTTATTCGATTCGGAACGGCAAAGTGATTTCAGAAACGGTTCCGAGTTCCTCCTTCGTCTATTTGGATGGTGAAGAGCGTGTAGGTTTTCAAAAGTAATGTAAAGAATATCCCCTTTCGAAATAGGCGATAAGAAAGATGCAGGCATATTTTCAATCGGAGGAAATTTGGACGTGGCAGATTTTTACAAAGCCATAGAAGATAGACGTTCCATCTACGCGATTAGTAGTGAAGCAGTTGTTTCGGACGACCGTATCCTCGGGATCGTCAAACATGCCGTCAAATATACGCCGACATCGTTTAATTCGCAAAGCGGAAGAGTTGTGATTTTATTGGATGAGCACCATACGAAACTTTGGAATCACAACAGAAACATTACGGAAAATTGTACCTGCCGAAAATGTTGCTTCAACGGAAGAAAAAATACGTTCTTTTGGCAGCGGCTGGCACGATCCTGTTTTTTGAAGAACAGGATGTCATCCGATCGCATCAGCAGCAGTTTGAATTATATAAGGATAATTTTCCGTTTTGGTAGCAGCAGTCTTCCGGAATGCTGCAGCTGGTCGTTTGGGTAGCCCTGAAACAGGAAGGCTTCGGCGCCAGCCTCCAACATTACAACCCGCTCATTGGTGTTGAAATCAAAAAAGAATGGAAGCTCCTGGACAGCTGGCAGCTAATTGCGCAAATGCCGTTTGGAAAACCGACAGCTCCGGCAGGGGAAAAAGAATTCAAACCGCTAGATGAACGCGTAAAATTTTTTAAATAAAAATTTTGACAGCCGGGAATTTCGCGGCTGCTTTTTTTTGCGTTAAACAGGCTGCTTGAGGAGGGGGGTGAATGGAATTTCCCATTTTTTAGAAAGAACATCTGATATCAAAAATTTTTTCGCTAATTTCTCTCCCTTGAGTTTGTTGCTATTTAAGTACTTGAAAAACTGTTTTTCATCAGCTTTCGACTTCAGCCGCCACCACTTCGTCCATATCCGAAATTTTCCGGTATATATCCGCAGCAGTATGCATGTAACTTGCCCTTACTTTCAAATCGATTAAATGCGAATGGTCTTTTAAATCCTTTATCCGGATATTTTCAATTGTGATCTCTTGCTTTTCAATTGATTCGAGAACCGTTGGGATCGAATCCCGGTCATGGACCACAACTTTTATAATGAGATCTTTATTGTGCAATCTCTTTTTTGCTGCTTTTTTTAATAATAAAGGAATAATTTCCACACTGATCATGATGAGTACAACGCCTGCGATTGCTTCCATGAAAAAACCTGCCCCGACGGCAATCCCGATGCCGCTTGCTCCCCAGATCATAGCTGCGGTCGTCAAGCCGGTAATCGAATCGTTATCTTTTTTTAATATGACCCCGGCCCCGAGAAAACCGATTCCGGATACAATTTGGGCGGCGAGCCTGAGCGGATCCATCGTTATTTGCACATCATGGGCATGATTAAAAAGATACGCCGATTGGATGGATACAATCGTCAGTAAGCAGCTGATAATCGAAATCACTAAGCTTGTCTTTAATCCGAGCGGCTTCCGCTTTAATTCCCTTTCCAGCCCGATAATCAGCCCCAATATGGCGGTAATACCGAGTTTATATATAATTTCCATATCCCAGAACACCATCTGTCTCCCCCTTTAAAAGTACTGGTCAAATGCAGCAGCGCGCTATAGAATGAAAGTAACGTGAAATTGAAAAGGAGAATGTGCAATTGAATCCGTATATTGCATTAATCGCGGGAGTACTCGCGGTCACGTCATCCGCCATTTTGGTCAAATACAGCACGGCGGATGCAGGTGTAATCGCATTTTACCGGTTATTCTATGCCACTTTTATCATGCTGCCAATCCTTTTTATCAATAAGAGGAAAGAACATATGCACATGGGAAAAAAAGATCTTTTCCTTTCTGTCGTTGCCGGGGCGTTTCTTGCATTCCATTTTATTTTATGGTTTGAGTCCCTTAACTTAACATCCGTTGCCAGTTCTACTGTGCTTGTGACATTGCAGCCGATTTTCACCTTTGCCGGCGCTTATTTTTTCTTCCGTGAGTCCCTTTCTCTTAAAGCTGTGTTATGCGCGGCTTTAGCAGTATTCGGCAGCATCCTGATCAGCTGGGGAGATTTTTTTATCAGCGGAAAAGCGCTCTACGGTGATATTTTAGCGCTTATTTCTTGCCTGTTTGTCACAGTTTATTTAATGATCGGCCAATATGTAAGGAAAAGGGCGGCTTTGATTCCTTACACTTTTACCGTCTATTTGGCATCCACGGTCGTGCTGTTTTTCTATGTGGTTTTGTCCGGTGAATCTTTTTTTCCGTATTCCGCCCAAAATTGGGTGTGTTTCTTACTCCTTGCGATCCTGCCGACGCTCGCAGGACACTCGGTGTTTCATTGGGTTGTAAAATGGATCAGTGCATCCGTAGTTTCCGTTGCGATTTTATTTGAACCGGTTGGTGCCTCGATTCTAGCTTATTTCCTTTTCCAAGAAAAAATTTCCTGGTTCCAGGCGGTTGGCGGAATCATCATCTTGTTAAGCATTGCCTACTTTATGATCCGGGACCATGCTGAAAACCGCCGTGCACTTCAGATAAAAGAAAAAAGCGAACCGGCCGGTTGACCCGTTTCCTGTGAAAACAGAAAGATGGCTTGTTTTGGTACGTGGCCTGTTTCTTCATATATATGTATATGAAAACCAACATTTGATGATGACCTTGCAGTACAGTGGGATGCTAAAATATTCTGCGAAAAAATATTTAAAAAAACTATTGCATGGAAGCTAAGGACATGATATATTAATATTCGTCCGATAGCGACCCAGCAACGCAACGGTAAAAAAGTTGTTGACATCGATCGGATACATGATATAATAATAAAGTCGCTCAAAAATGAGCG
>NZ_BKZR01000045.1:0-25227 GCF_008974225.1 Weizmannia acidilactici
TGTGCAGACGTGCTCAAGAGCAAGGGTTTTGAATGAACGGCATCCGAGCGTTATGATGAAAACGTCCATTATCTTAATTTTATAACAGAAGGTGACCCCATTGGATTACATCGAAAGCGGCACGCGCGCGTTTCGCCACGCGAGTCTCGCCTTATTCGCCGGCGGGTTCGTCACTTTTTCAAATCTTTATACCGTCCAGCCGCTCATGCCGATCTTCACAAAGACTTATCATATATCCCCCGCGGTCGCGAGCCTGTCCCTTTCCGTTTCAACGGCGACGCTCGCCGTTTTTATGTTGTTTTCGGCCGTGTTGAGCGATGCGATCGGTCGCAAACGCATCATGTCGATCTCCATGTTTGCGGCCAGCCTCATCGCGATCGCCACGGCGTTTGCCCCATCCTTCCGCGCATTGATCGCCATGCGCCTGTTTCTCGGCGTCGCGTTGGCCGGGGTACCGGCGATCGCCATGGCCTACATCGGCGAAGAATTTCATAAACGCAGCCTCGGCCGCGCGATGGGGCTGTACATCAGCGGCAATTCGATCGGCGGTCTGTTCGGGCGATTGGCGACGGGAGCGCTCACCGATTGGTTCAATTGGCGCATCGCCCTCATCGCTTTGGGGGCATTAAGTCTTTTATTTAGCCTCTATTTTTATTACGCCTTGCCGAGGCCAAACCATTTCCGCCCGAAACCGACTTCCTTTAAAGAGACGGGGCGCAAATTCATCGGCCATTTAAAACATCCGGGCCTCGTATCCCTGTTTCTCTGTGCGTTTTTGCTGATGGGCGGCTTTGTCACGATGTTCAATTACATAGGTTTTTTGCTGACGAACCCGCCATACCGCGTCAGCCAAACGCTCATCGGTTTGATCTTTCTCGTCTATTTGACGGGAACGTTCAGTTCGACTTGGATGGGGAAATCGGCCGACATCATTGGTGCGGCACCGGCCATTAAGCGATCGCTCGCCATCATGTTCTCGGGAACCGTCATCACGTTGTTTTCGCCAGTGATCGTCAAAATCATCGGCCTGGCCGTTTTCACCTTCGGCTTTTTCGGCGCCCACGCCGTCGCGAGCGGCTGGGTCGGGGAGCGCGCACGGGCGAACAAAGCCCAGGCTTCTTCCCTTTATCTCTTGTTCTATTATGCGGGCTCAAGCCTCGTCGGCGCCTTCGGCGGATTTTTCTGGAGCGGTTTCGGCTGGATCGGCGTCACCGCCCTCATCGCATCGTTGATCCTTTCGGCGTTCATCTTGACGTATGCGTCTCAACGCTTAGCGGAGCGGGAAGTTTGAGCGCATGGAGCCTTCGAGACGGAATGGCCGCGTTTCAAAGCGAGCGCTCCGACGGCTCATGATCGGAAGAAACAAAACGCGCGGTGACAAAACAAGCATGACGCCGATCTTTAAACCGAACAGCCGGGCCAAGCCGGCCGTAGCGCCAGCATTACCCCGCCGGCGCCATCAAAGGCGTTCCACAGACCCTGGGGAAGAAGGGCACTCCCCTGCCCTTCCGCAGGGCGGCCGTTAACGCTCAAAATACAGCGCGTAATGGTCGGCACATCCCGGATTAAAATGCGCCCCGCAATGCGGGCAGACGGACCGGCAGGCCAAATATTCATGAATCGATAATTCCGTTGCGCAATTCCCGCAAAGAATCGCTTTTTCCTCAAACTCTTCCTTTTTCCAGACTTCGATCGGATGGTCCGCCAGCGCCTCGTGGCATTGGTAGCAAGGGTAGTAAGTGTTGCAGCAACGAAACTTGATGGCGATGATATCCTTTTCCGTATGATAGTGGCGGCACCGGGTCTGAGCATCGACATCGACGCCGCGAACGGTGATCCCGTTAATGTGCATGGCAACCTCCTCCTTCACGTCGCTCCACGTTGCACGCTTGAAACCTTCAATGAATCGAATGCCCGCCTCGCGCACCTAGGATGGGGGTTTCATCCAAACGCCGGGCGGCGCAGTGAAAGCTCGGCCGCCATCCGGATTGCTGCCGGCAGCCATCCAAACGGCTCCGAAGCCGATTTCCGAACTTACTATTATGTAAAATTAAACACTGGCCCATGAAACCATCCGCATGAACGCTAAAGCGGCGAGGCCATGTTCTCTGCGGCGCAAGTGGATAAGCAAACACCCGGCGAGTTCATCCGCCGGGTGTTTCATCATCGGATTACTGTTTGCTTTCTTGGAACTTGCGGCGCAAGACCATTTGCAGGATGCCGCCGTTCCGGTAATAGTCGATTTCGACTTCGCTGTCGAAACGGGCGATGACTTCAAACGTTTTCACGTTGCCGTCTTCATCCGTCGCGGTGACTTTGACGAGCTGTTTCGGCTTAATGTCGTCAGCGATATCGATGTTGAACGTTTCCTTGCCGGTCAATCCGAGCGTGTCGGCATTTTCCCCTTCTTTAAATTGAAGCGGGAGCACGCCCATGCAGACGAGATTGGAGCGGTGGATGCGTTCGAAGCTCTCCGCGATGACGGCTTTGATGCCGAGCAAGTTCGTGCCTTTGGCCGCCCAGTCGCGGGAAGACCCCATGCCGTAATCGACGCCGGCGATGACGACGAGACCGGTGCCGTCCTCTTTATATTTCATCGCCGCATCGTAAATCGGCAGGATTTCGCCCGTCGGCCAGTACGGCGCATAACCGCCTTCGGTACCCGGTGCCAATTGGTTGCGGATCCGGATGTTGGCGAACGTGCCGCGCATCATCACTTCGTGGTTGCCGCGGCGGGAACCGTAGGAGTTGAAATCGCGCGGTTCGACGCCGTGTTCAATGAGGTATTTACCCGCCGGGCTGTTTTTCGCAATCGCGCCGGCCGGCGAAATGTGGTCGGTCGTGACGGAATCGCCCAGCTTGGCGATGACGCGCAAGCCTTTAAGCGGTTGGATCGGATCCGGTTCGGGCTTCAAGTTTTCGAAGAACGGCGGGTTTTGAATGTAAGTCGAATGTTCATCCCATTCGTAAAGCTCGCCCGTGCTCGTTTCCAAGCTGTTCCAACGTTCGTTTTCATCAAAGACGCGCGCATATTCTTTCTTGAACATTTCCGGGCTGACGGATTGAGCCATGACTTCTTCGATTTCTTCGGACGTCGGCCAAATGTCTTTAAAGTAGACATCGTTGCCGTCTTTGTCTTTGCCGAAGGAATCGTTGAGCAAGTCGAAGTCGACCGTCCCCGCCAGCGCATAAGCGACGACCAGCGGCGGCGACGCCAAGTAGTTCGCGCGCACGAGCGGATGGATGCGCCCTTCGAAGTTGCGGTTGCCGGACAGCACGGAAGCGACCGTCATGTCGTTTTTCGTGATCGCTTCTTCGACTTCCGGAAGGAGCGGACCGGAGTTCCCGATACACGTCGTGCAGCCGTAACCGACGAGGTTGAACCCGAGTTGTTCAAGATACGGGAGCAGGCCGGAATCTCTTAAATAGTCCGTCACAACTTTGGAACCCGGCGCCAAGCTCGTTTTGACGTAACGCGGGACTTTCAACCCTTTTTCCACGGCTTTTTTCGCAACGAGGCCCGCGCCGATCATCACGCTCGGGTTGGACGTGTTCGTACAGCTCGTGATCGCCGCGATGACGATGGCACCGGTTTTCAATTCTTCTTCGGCTCCATCTTTGTAATGAACGGTCGACGTTTTATGGATTTCGTCTGCGCCGAGGCCGAATCCATGCACGCCGGCTTCCCGGGTCAACGCCTCGCGGAATTCTTTTTTCATATCGGAAAGATAGATCAAGTCTTGCGGGCGTTTCGGGCCGGATAACGCCGGTTGCACGGTGCTCAGATCGAGTTCGAGCACTTTAGTAAAGCGGGGTTCCGGTTTGTCCGGCGTGTAGAACAATCCGTTGGCTTTGCAATAGGTTTCAACGAGTTTGACGTGTTCTTCGCTGCGGCCCGTCAGGCGCAAATATCTGAGCGTTTCTTCGTCGACTGGGAAGAAGGTCGTCGTCGCCCCGTTTTCCGGCGACATATTGGAAATCGTCGCGCGGTCAGCCAGCGACATTTTCGACATGCCCGGGCCGAAGAATTCGACGAATTTGCCGACGACTTTTTCTTCGCGGAGCATTTGCGTCACTCGGAGCGCCAAGTCGGTCGCCGTCGTTCCGCTCGGAAGCTCTCCGATCAGCCGGACGCCGATGACTTCGGGAACCGGGAAATAAGACGGTTGGCCGAGCATGCCGGCTTCCGCTTCAATGCCGCCGACGCCCCAACCGAGCACGCCGAGGCCGTTGATCATCGTCGTATGGGAGTCCGTACCGACCAGCGTATCGGGATAAGCGATGTATTCGCCGTCTTCTTCAACGCCGTGGACGACGGACGCCAAATATTCGAGGTTGACTTGGTGAACGATACCCGTGGCCGGCGGAACGGCGCGGTAGTTTTCAAACGCGGACTGCGCCCATTTCAAAAATTTATAGCGCTCAATGTTGCGTTCGAATTCGCGTTCCATATTGTATTTCAACGCATCGTTGGTCGCGTAGCGGTCGACTTGGACCGAGTGGTCGACGACGAGGTCTACCGGTTTTTCCGGGTTGATTTTCCGCGGGTCGCCGCTCATGTCCGCCATCGCTTTGCGCAAGGACGCCAAGTCGACGATCGCCGGCACGCCGGTGAAGTCTTGAAGAATGATGCGAGACGGATTAAACGGCACATCGACGTCCGGATCCAGCTCGTCCGTTCCCCATTTTGCAAGATTTTCAACGTGTTCCTTTTTAATCACTTTTCCGTCATATTGGCGCAAAACAGATTCGAGCAAGACCTTAATCGTATAAGGCAGCCGATCGATGTCACCAAACTTCTTCAGAGCGTCGAGCTTGTAATAGTGGTACGTCTTGCCGTTCACTTCAAACGTATCGAGCGCGTTGTACACATCGTACTTCGCTCTTTCCTTTAAAAAAGAAGTCGGCATCCATTGTCACTCCTTTGGTGCATCTCTGTGCATAGGGTTACATGTACATCATAATCCAAGCTTTGACATAAGTAAATGACGAAGCTTTTATTAAGTATTATAAGTAATACTTATAACAAAAAATAAAATAGGCGGACGGGAGAAGCGAAGCCCGGCCCTTCCCTAATTATTCATACAAAACGAGCCGATTAAACATCTTTTTCAGCGGCACCAAGGAATGCCGGCGCGATTAAACAAGCGACTGAAAGGCTTCGACCACGAGTTCCACTTCTTCCGCCGTGATGGTCCGGCAGTCCAAAATCAATGCATCCCGTTCAATTCTCCCGATTACGGCAGGATCCGTTTTCCTTAACCGCCTGGCCAATTGTGTGGCGGACAGTTCAGCGTGACCGACCGCCACGCCCCAGCTGGACAATTCGACATCGGGCATCGTTCCGCCGCCGACGCGAGCGGTCGTCTCGACGGGACGAACATCGAGACCGTCAACCGCATTGAGCTGTTTAGCAAGCTTTTCCGCTCGCGGCCGGATCGTTTCGGCCGCAGCCGTAATGTCGCGCACGGTCGGAATCAGATCGGCCGTCGCTTTCGCGAACAAGTATTGCTGCAAGGTCGCCGTTAAGGCGGCGAGCGTCATTTTATCGACGCGCAGCGCACGGGCCAGCTGATGCTGGCGCAAGCGGTCGATCAGCGCTTTTCTTCCGAGGATAATGCCGGCTTGAGGGCCGCCGAACAATTTATCGCCGCTCGCGGAAACGATGTCGACCCCTTCTTTTAAAATATCAGTAATGACCGGCTCATCGCCAATGGCAGCCGCCTTAAAATCGTAAAACGCGCCGCTGCCAAGGTCTTCATAAAAGATAAGCCCGTGCTCCCCGCTGATCTCGGCAAGTTTCATGCGGGGAACGTCCGAAGTAAATCCGTGCATGGAAAAATTGCTGCGATGGACCTTAAGAATCATCGCGGTGTCGGGGCCGATGGCCCGAAGGTAATCGGCTTCGTGGGTTTTGTTTGTTGTCCCGACTTCCACCAGCTTTGCGCCGCTTTCTTCCATGATGGAAGACACGCGAAAGGAGCCGCCGATCTCGACGAGCTCCCCGCGGGAAACGATCACTTCTCGGCCGTAACTTAAGGCTTTCAAAACAAGAAACACCGCGGCCGCATTGTTATTGACGACGAATGCGGCTTCGGCGCCCGTCAATAAGGTGAGCAGCTCTTCCACGCGCTTATACCTCGAACCGCGCTCACCGGTTTCCAAATCGAATTCCAAATCGCTATAGTTTTCCGCAACGGCTTCCACCGCCTCCACGGCGTGCCGGCTGAGGCGGGCGCGCCCCAAATTGGTATGTAAGACCACCCCGGTGCCATTGATGACCGTCTTATACGGCGGGTTGAGCAAGCGGCGAACGCGGTCGTTGAATCGCTCCATGATGTGCGTAAAGAGGCGATCCTCGGCCGCGTCCCATGCGTTTTCCCTTAAATCGCGCCGCGCTTCCGACACGATGCGTTTCGCGATTTCCGTCAAATAACGTTCGTCGATCCCGTAGACCGACAGCCATCGTTGAAAATCAGGGCTGTCTTGTATTTTTTTAATGGATGGCAAGAGTCTCAACGGGTTGGTCGTCATGTTTTCACGCCTTTCGCTCTTCCGTCAAAGAGGGGGCATGGTGGCTTCCGGCAAGCCTTTCACCCCGGTGCGATCCGATCCTATTAATTGGATGATCGCCGTTTGGTCGTGTATTATATTTTAGAACAAACCTCTTTTGTTCGCAAAAGAGGCTACAGCTGCGGAAAAGAGGTGACGGCCATGACGGACATCAAGCGTTTGACGCACATGTCCTCCAAAGCCGGGTGAGGCTGCAAGCTCAGTCCTCAGGACTTGGCGCAAGTTTTGCGTCACTTACCGAAACAAAAAGAAAATCCGAACGTGCTTGTCGGAACCGATACGTCCGACGACGGCGGCGTGTTTAAGTTGACGGATGATCTCGCCTTGATCCAAACGGTGGATTACTTTACCCCGATCGTCGATGATCCCTACATGTTTGGACAGATCGCCGCGGCAAACGCCCTGAGCGATATTTACGCGATGGGCGGCGAACCGAAGACGGTGTTGAACATCGTCGGTTACCCGATGTCGGTGCTGGGTCCGGAAATGCTCGCCGAAATCTTGAGAGGCGCCGGCGAAAAAGTCGACGAAGCGGGCGCCGTCACGATCGGCGGCCATTCCATCGACGACAAAGAGCCGAAGTTCGGGCTGGCCGTGACCGGAACGGTCCATCCCGACCATATTTATAAAAATGTCGGCGCCAAACCGGGCGATGTGCTCGTCCTCACTAAGCCGATCGGGGTCGGCATCCAAACGACGGCCATCAAACGCGATCGGTTGTCCGAGGACAAGATCGAAAAAGTGACCCGGGTGATGGCCGCGCTTAACAAAACGGCGGCCGAATGCCTCAAACGGCATTCCCCTTCAGCGGTCACCGACGTAACGGGATTCGGTTTGCTCGGCCACGCCTATGAAATGGCGTCCGGCAGCGGCGTCACGTTCCGAATCAGCAAGGACGCCGTGCCCATACTGTCGGGAACGGAGGCGCTGGCCAAGGATGGCGTCGTGCCCGGCGGCTCGAAAAACAACTTGAAATGGTTGGAAGACAAAGTCGCTTTCCCCAATGACATGCCGGAATACGAACGCCTGATACTCGCCGACGCGGTCACTTCGGGAGGACTGCTCGTCAGCCTATCCAAACCGGAAGCCTCCGCTTATGTCGCGGCGCTCCACGAGCGGGGCATCACAGATGCGACGATCATCGGCGAGGTTCTGGAAAAAGGCGAACGCCCCA
The DNA here is from genome assembly GCF_008974225.1 of Weizmannia acidilactici. Classification (NCBI taxonomy): domain Bacteria; kingdom Bacillati; phylum Bacillota; class Bacilli; order Caryophanales; family Bacillaceae; genus Heyndrickxia; species Weizmannia acidilactici. Next base: position 7,748 of record NZ_BKZR01000045.1, read on the forward strand.
TCCTCGTTCGTTGATGGCAAGCCGGCCTCGCCACTTCCCAATGACCTGAACGCACGAAATGGCGCGGCAGACGGATACCCGTTTGCCGCGCCATTGCCATTTTTTAGGAGGGACTCTTCACTTATGGCCGCAGAATTGATAGGATGGTAAAAGAAACCTCGCTTCGCAAAGATCGGTTTTTTGTGTCCATATAAGGAGGCCTCGATTTCCATGTTCGACTTTTTGGCCAATTTATTTAGTTCCATCGCAACGGCGCTCATCGGCCGCATCCGCAAGGAATGATGTGGTTTCCACAACACGGAGCTGCGCAGAAATGCAGTCATCCAAAAGATGCCGAAAAAACGGCGGACGGCTCGATGAAGGATCGGCTGGAAAAGCTGGCCGATCCTTTGACCATGCCATTTTTCATTCGCGATCCCGGAGGGCGTCCAATGCTCATTTTTGAAAATGAAAAGTTAAAGGTCAGGCCGTTGGAAATCGACGACAAGCCGCTGCTCGTCCAATGGCTGACCGATCCAACGGTCTTGGCTTATTATGAAGGCCGGGACCGGCCTCATGACATGGAAACAGTCCATGCCCATTTTTATGATCGCAAGGACGAAGTGACCCGCTGCATCGTTGAATACGATGGCCAAGCCGTCGGCTATATTCAATTCTACCCGCTGGACGCCTCGGCCAAAGCCGACTATGGATATGCCCAAGACGACGTCATATATGGTACCGACCCATTCATCGGGGAGCCGACGTTATGGAATCGCGGCATCGGCTCGCTTCTCGTTCGCTCGATGACGGCGTATTTGATTCATAAAAAAGGCGCCAACCGGGTCGTTATGGACCCGCAAACGTGGAACGTGCGAGCCATCCGCTGTTATGAACGCTGTGGTTTCCAAAAGATCAAGCGGCTTCCCAAACATGAATGGCATGAAGGCGAACTCAGGGATTGTTGGTTGATGGAATACCGGCCTTAATCCTCCCGCAAAAGAAATCTCCAGGCTCAATCCGATTCAAGTGAGAACGGGGTACGCCTGCCCCGCTTCCTTCCGATCCCTTCCATCATTCACGACACCATGCTTTTACAGACTCCATCCATACCCGGACGCTATCCTCACGCTTCGTCACGCCAAGCCGGTCACAAAGCTCCAAAAACGGGATGGCAAATTTCCGCGTCAAGCCAAGGATGGTTTTGGCTTCGGCGATCGTAAATCGATCCCCCGTCGCCGCTTTCAGGCGTTCGATCCCTTGTCGGACTGCACGGACCGCGATCAAGCGATCCTCGGAAAGGCGCAACGCTTTGCCTTGTTCCAACAAGTAATGATAGAAATCGGAAGCGACGGTTTCCGCTAGCCCTGCTTCTTTGACCAAATCCGCCCACGCGGCGGGCATGAGTCCTTGCGCGGTCAGTTTTTTTTCAAGCGCCAGCAGCGGCTCGCGCCATGCGGCGGGAGCGTGTGGGGAAAAGGAAGTCAAGTGCACGAGATGCCCTTGGAGCGCGATCGTGCCTTCTCTCTTCAAACGCCGTTCCGCTTCTTCCACCAAGGCCTCCGGCACGTCATGAAGTTCCCGCCAATCCGCGAGCGACATCCCCGATCGCAGAGGAAACCGCTCATGAAAGGCGGTGAGCCGATCCACGAGGCGCGCTTGCACCCGTTCCAAAGCGAAGCGCGAGGCATAGAGGCCGGCGCCCGCTTCAACGACCTCTCCCTGGGCGATCAAACGCTTCAGGACGGAGTCTCTAGACGCTTCATCCAGCCCGGTCATTCTCAAGATCGCTTGGCCATCCATGATTTGGTTTTCCTTCAGAGCCGCTTTGATCCAGTCCTCGGGCTCCCCTTCGGCCAGCTTTTTAAGTTCCCGAACCGTCTCCGCCCGGTGGCGGTGCTTTTCAGCGACCGGGTTGATCACTTCCCCGCCGCCGAGCGTCTCGGCGGGAGACGGCCGGCGCACGATAAACCGATCCCCTTTTTTCGCCACGACCGGACGGGATAGTTCAATTTGCCCATACACCGCTTCCCCCGGCTCCCATCGGTTGCGGTCGTAAAAGATGAGCCGGCCGGGAATCGCGGCCGCGGCCAAATGGAACATGATTTCCGCCCGCTGTTTTAACGGCTTGGACATCTCTTCGAGGGCTTGCAAGCGGACGTCGAGGTGCAGCGACGGCTCATAGGCACCGTCCGCGGCAAGGACGTCGCCGCGCTTGACCTCGTCGCGATCCACCGCCGCCAGATTCACGGCCACTCGCCCGCCCGCCCCGGCTTCCGACACTTGGACATGATGCGCTTGCAGCGCTTTGATTCGGACCGGGCGATTTTCCGGCAACAACACATAGGCGCCGTCTTTTCGAATCGTCCCATTAAAGATGGTGCCGCGGACGACCGTCCCGTGTCCGGGTACGGTAAAAACGTCGTCAATCGGCAGGCGCAGCGGTTCTTTTTTGGAAATGCCCTTATATGTCCGCGCAAACGAGACGAGGGCGCTGCGGAGTTCGTCAATCCCTGCACCGCTCAGGCTGTCCACTTCATAAATCGGCGAACCTTCATACTCCGTGCCCATCAAAACCGCTTGCACGGCGCTGCGCACGTTCGCCAGGCGGATGCGGTCGACCAAGGCGGTTTTCGTCAGCGCGACGACCATTTTGGGCACGCCGAGCAAGCGGCAAATCGACAAATGTTCTTTCGTCTGCGGCATGATTCCTTCATCCGCGGCAACGGTCAAGACGACGAGCTGAATGCCGGCGACGCCGGCGATCATCCGCCGGATGAAGCGTTCATGGCCGGGCACGTCGATGACGGCGACGCGCCGCCCTTCCCCGACGTCCAAAAAAGCATAACCGTTTTCTATGGAGATTTGCCGCCTTTTCTCTTCGATGAGTCGATCGGTTTCGATGCCGGTCAGCGCCTTGGTCAACGCCGTTTTGCCGTGATCAATATGTCCGGCGATTCCAATGGCGATCGCGTGATCCAATCCCACCGCCTCCTTTTCATATCCCCCGTCCAGTTCCATCGGCCGTTCGCATAGCAGATGGAGGGAAACCGACGGCGAATCCCGCGTTCGATTCAACCGTTTGGCTTTTTCTCTTTTTTATGAACGGCCTCTTGCGCGCAGACGGATGCTCATCGGGATGAGCATCGTGCATGCGGTGTTATTTACATTGTATTACGGTCCCGTTCGCCCCGCCAAGCACGGAAAACATGGGGATGTTCAAAAAGAAAGTCCGATCGAGCCGGTGTCGCCGCCAAACGGATCCCTAGCATGAACGCCCTCGCCTTAACGCGTCCGTCGCACCCGGCGTTTTCGTGTTATCTGTGGGCGAGAACGAGCGAACTCGTCAACCACATCAGCAGCCCTAAGATCACGCTTATCCCCCAGTTTTGAGTGGTTTTAAGAGTAAATAACAACGTCATGACACATATGAGACCGCCAATCATCCCATAAACCGAGCCCCGGGCGTTTTTGGCCGCTTCTTTCGACCCTTTCTTCCATCCGACCATCATGACGGCGACGACCATCACGGCCGGAAAGGTCGCGAAAATCCCGCCGATTGCTTTCCACGGCAATCGTTGCGCCGTGACATAGCTCAAGACGACGGCCGAGCCGCCGAGTATAAAACGAAGGAGTAAATCACGTATCACCATTTCAATCACCTGATCCACAATCAAAAATATCCCGATAAAACGGCATAAACCAAGGAGACGAAAAACCAGCCGGCCAAAGCTTGGGTCAACCCGCGCTTCCAACCTTGCTTCGTCGAAAAGTAAACGACGGCCATGGCACAAAAAATGTCGATCAGCATCCCGATCACGGCCCCTTGGGAGAGCTCAACCGATTTTTTCACCAATGCCTCGCCCGTTGCATCGAGCCTAAGCGCCAAAAGCGCCGCCAAAAAGACAGCGGGGAAGGCCGCAAAAACTCCTCCCCATTTTGAATCCAATGTTTTCGAAACGAGATGACAGGCGACCACGGCGCCCCCGCCTAGCAAAAAACGAAGGATGATTCCACTGATTGATAAAGTCGCCAAGACAGCTGCCTCCTTTCTCTGGCTGTTCTCAAGTTAACATAATGTTTAGAAGGGCAAAAAAATGGCCGGGATAACGATTTTACATGTCTATGGTAGTACGCGATGACCGCGACGCTTGTGAACTTTTATTTAATTCTTCGGCTGTTGCGCTTACACTTCCAAAAATGTGGCAAAAACTTGACGGGAATTCCGTTTGAAAATTGCGATGGCACGGCGCACACATAAGAGAAAATCGAGGCCTAAAAAAGAGAAAAGGCGCTTTCGCCCCCGACGGTGTTGTCCGTGAGGGTTTGCGCCTCGACAATTCATTTTACCCGACGCTTTTCGCTTCGGGTATGGAATCCATTTAACCGTTTAAACATGGGAAACGACTGCGCGAGCGAAGCGATTTGCGACGTCTTCCTCGAAGCCCAACGATCGGGCAATGGCCTCCGTCAACAGGTAGGAAATCGTCGATTCGGCGCCCCGATTCGGATTCGGTCCGTCCGGGTTCAGGCCGTCACAGCAGCTCCCATCGCTCGGATCCGCTAGGGGCGTGCCGAGGTCATTGTCGCCGTAAAACCAATTTCGGCAGCGGCGAACGACTTCGCGATAGACCTCGTCTCCCGTGGCGCGATAAGCCTCGCGCGCAGCCAAAGCCAACTTCATGACATCGATGGGTTGTTGGTCCCAGTCGGCCCGGTGTTCGGCGTCGCACCAGCCGCGATTGCCGACTGGGCGAATGACGCCGTCGCGCCCGCTCATCTTGGTCAAAAGGAAATCGAAGCTCTCTTTGGCGACTTGCAACGTTTCCCGTTTTCCATGGTACCGATAAGCCACAAACAGCGCCCATGGCAAGAGCCCGTTGGCGTACGTGATTTGCGGCTCAAACCAACGCCAGTCCTCCGTCCTGTGCGCGCGATAAGCGGCGAGCAAACGCTGCTCAAACGCGTTCGCCAGTTCGGTGAGATCATCTTCCGTGACACCGGAAGGCAAGGCCGAATCCCCGCTTCGCTCGTTTAAAAGCAAACCGCAAGTCGCGAGCCCCCAGGCTTGGCCGCGCAAAAACCGGAGCTCACGGCCGGCCGTAAGCGATCGCCTTAGAATCTCGGCGGCCACGCGCTTCCGGGCCATATCGCCGAGCTGGACGTAAGCGACCGCCGTGGCCCAAAGTGAGCGGCCCAAGCAGTCATCCGATCGCGTTTCCGATTCCGGGGTGCGGTCAAAATAAAAGTTGTTCTGAAACCAACCGTCCTCCCTTTGCGCCCAGAGCAAGAAGGCTAAATACCGGTCCAGCAGCCGGAATAATCGCCGGCGTTCGTCAAGCGCATCGTCTCCCAACAGATCGAGCCACTCCAGGCACAGACAGATGGCTCGCGCGTTGTCGTCGGTCGAATACCCTTCGCGGCGGCGCGGAATGCGCCCTAAACTGTGCTCAAGCAACCCCGTGTCGTCAGTCATGCGTTCCAAATGATCGAACTTAACGACTGACGGAGACAACGGGCTTCACCTCACCTTCCCATCGTTCTGCCGCTTTTTCATGGCCGTCCGTTTCGCCGCTGAGCCGTTCAAACAGCTGGAGGTATTGCCCGCCGACGCGTGGCCAGTAGGTGTTCGCGCCGATCTCTCTGATTTTCTCCTCCCAATGCCGCATCGTCGCGTCATCGGACAATAAGCGGCGGAGTTGCTGCTCCCAAGCGGGGATATCGTTGTACGGCAGCAGTAGTTCCTCGCACCCGCGCAGCAGATCGCGGGCATGTTCATAGGGCGTCGAGAGGACCGGACGGCCGACGCCGACCGCGTAGGCCAACGTGCCACTCGTGATTTGCTGCATGCCGGGATACGGCGTGATGTAAAGGTCGCACGCCGTCAAGTAAGCGACCAGTTCTTCCTCGCTGACATAGCGATCGACCATCCGCACATTCGCCTCCAGCCCGAGGCGGCGAATCATGTCCTGCAATTCCTCGCGATACGCTTCCCCTTCGCGCTTTTTCACTTCGGGGTGCGTTTGGCCGGCGATGACATACAACGTCTCCGGCACTTCACGGACGACACCCGGCAAAGCGCGGATCACCGATTCAATGCCTTTGCCGCGGTTGAGCAATCCAAAGGTGAACAGGACTTTGCGCCCTTCAAATCCGAGCTCGCTCCGGAGTTGATCGCGCTCCTCGTCGCGCGGTTCCGGAGCGCCGTGCGGAATGTAGATGATTTTTTGTTCCGGCAAGTTAAACGCATGGGTTAAGTACGGGATCGCCCGGCGATTCATGACGACGATCGCGTTACTTGCGTCGGCGATTTCTTGTTGAATCCGCCGATAAGGCGGCTGCGGATCGGCAAAGATGGTGTGGAACGTCGTGACGAGCGGTTTTTTTAAGGCGTGAATGAAATCCAATATGTATTCACCCGCTTCGCCGCCGAAAATGCCGAATTCGTGCTGCAAAACCACGACCGACACATCGCTGCGGTTGACCCGTTCCGCCATCTGTTTATACGCCGAGCGGTCTTCAGCCGCCAGCGGCCAGAACTTCGGATCGTTCCGATAGGCCCCATCTCCGTCGTTTTCGTTATAGAGCACGATCACCGGGTCGTCGTCGCGCCGGCTGCCGGCTACGCACACGCTGCTTCGAAGATGCTCGGTGAACGTGGCGATGCCGCAGCGGCGCGGGGGATACGTGCTGACATAGGCAATCCGCTTCATGCTTGCATCACCTCTCCGGGATCGTTGATGATCGAATTTTTGAACACCTCGCCGGCAGGCGCCACGGTCCGGTACCCGAAAATGCTGTTGCTGAGACGGCTGCCGTCGCGTACGACCGAACGATCCCACAAGATGGAATTTGAACAATGGACGCGGGCGCCGATGCGGCAATTGTCGCCGATCACGGCATAAGGACCGATCACCGCTTGGTCGCCGATCTTGACTTTGTTGCCGATCAAAACCGGCGGCACGAACAGCACCCCTTTACCGAATTCGACGTCTTCCCCTGCCCATACACCGGGCTGAACCTGACGTCCTTGCATGGGAAGGGGAAACCGTCGGTCGAGCACATCCCAATGAACTTGGCGGTAACGGCTCGGCGTTCCCATATCGCGCCAGTAGCCGCGGCTGATCATGCCATAGACGCCGGCACTTTCTTGAATCAAACGCGGGAACGTTTCGCGTTCAATGGAAACTTCGCGCTGCGCCGGAATATATCGGAAGACGTCCGGCTCGAGGATGTACAAGCCGGCATTGATCCGGTTGGACGGCGCTTCTTCAGGACGGGGCTTCTCAACAAACCGAAGGATCCGTCCGGTATCGTCTTGTTCGACGACCCCGTACGAAGTCGGATCATCCACTTCCGTCAAGGCAATGGTGGCGATGCCGCCGTGCTGGCGGTGAAATTCGAGCAGCGGGATCAGCTCCGGCAGATGGACGATGTCGGCGTTGAACACCAGGAAGCAGTCATCAAAGAAGCGTTCCGCGTTTTTGATGGCTCCGGCCGTCCCCATGGGGAACGGTTCAACCGCGTACTCAATCTTCACTCCCCAGCGGCGGCCGTCGCCGAAATGGCGACGAATCACATCCGAGCAGTGGCGCGCCGCCATGACAAAGTGGTCGACGCCTTGTTCACGCAAATGGGTGATGAGATGTTCCAACCAAGGGCGATTCGCGATGGGCGCCATCGGCTTCGGTAAATTTTCGGTTAAAGGACGAAGTCGAGTGCCCAAACCTCCGGCTAAAAGCAATGCTTTCATTTTGCCATCCCTCCATTAGATTCGAGATTCGTGCCGTACGAAGACCGAAACAGATGTATGAATGAGAAAATAAAAGACGTGAGGCTTGTGAAAACCTTTTATTAGCACTCAACAGTTCTGGATGCTAATAGTATACATAATATTCCCATGGAATGGCAAGTCAAACGCTTTGACACCCGGTATTTCCCCTTACCGTCGTTGGCGCTGGGCGTCGCCGCGGTCCTGCTGATCCCTTGTCTGGCTTCAACTCGGCCGCCTAACCGTCCTTGGCGGGAACGGCTCTCAAACTGGGATTACGGCGGTCCGTGTCTGCTTGACCATTCATGTTGTCGACATAATGTGGTATATTATGCAGAATGGAGGGAGGTGAAGACGCCGATGCCTACTCCGCATCCGCCCTATCGCGTCGGCATTGCCGGCGCGGGCGCTTTTGCGACATTCCTAGCCGGCGCGCTCGCCCCGTTGCCTGAATTTGAATTGGCAGCCGTCGCCGGCCGCACGGACGAAAAACGCCAAAGCGTAATAAGCGCCTATCGCCTTCACCGCTCCGAGGCCGGACGCCCGCGCGAGTTTCGGGAAGCTTCCCAGCTTATCGAGGATCCGGATATCGACGTGGTGATCTTGACCACACCGCCCCGCCTTCATGCGCCGCTCGGCGAACTGGCGCTCAAGCGGGGCAAACACCTGCTTGTGGAGAAACCGGGCGCACTGAATGCAACCGCTTTAGAAAATCTTGCCCGGCTCGCGAAGAAACAGCGGCGCGCATTCGCCGTCAACCTGGTTTTGCGGTACAACCCTCTGGTGGAAGCGGCTGAAAAGATCATCCGCCACCGCCTGCTGGGCCGGGTATACCACGCCAGTCTGCGCAACAGCGCACACCGCGTCGCATCCGGCCATTGGTTCTGGGACCGTGAACGGAGCGGGGGGCTCTTCATCGAACACGGCGTTCACTTCTTTGAAGTCGGCCGCCATTGGTTCGGCGACGCCGTAGAAGCCCAAGGCTTCGCCTTAACGGAAGCCAACGGAGAATCGTCGCGCATGTGGGCGAGCGTGCTTCACCGCGATCGGACAGGGCGGGATGATTTACAAGAAGGACAAAACACGAGGCAAAAGACAGGGGCTCCGTCTCCTCATGAGTACATCCCGGTCCACTACTACCACGGTTTCGTCATGGACTCGGACGCACCCGAGTCGACGCAATGGGATGTCTACTGTGCGCAAGGCCGAATCGTGCTCGACGGTTGGATTCCCCAACGGCTGTATATCGAAGGTACGCTGACGGCGGGACAGGCGGACTGGATCGACGCTCTGCTCGACGCCGTGCCCACCCAACCGTCAGCAGAGGCCGTCGAAAAAGTCCGGGCAGCAGCGGCGTCAATATCGGCATCCGGCCATTCAAAACACTTGTCAGCCGGCCGCCGGCCCTATCGGCGGACATTGGAACTCACGGATCGGCAGAGTTGGTATGAGGCGATGGCGCAGGCCCGCTTTCTGGAGGTGTGCCGGATGATCCAAGACTCTGATTGGAGCGGACTGGTGACGCCCGCCGATGCCGTGGCGGATTTGGCCTTAGCCGAGGCCTGTACGGCTTCGACGGGGCGGTGTGAAGAATAAAAGCCGCGCGGCGCGGGAGACTGTTTGCGAACAGACGGGACGGCTTGTGCGGAGAAGCCTGATCGAATCGTGCCACACGGGCCGTTTTGAGCAAAATCACGTAAAAAACCGCCAACCGATTAGGGGTTGGCGGTTTTTGCGTTTGAAACGGAGGAACGAACGAAACCATTTTTACGCAAAGAAAAAGAAAAGATCCTTTCCCGCATGCGACGCTTCCATGTCGATGATAGGAACGACATGCCGGCCGTCGCGGCGGCTTGCGTGTCCACGAGGCGCTGCCGAACGAGGCTGTTTTAAAAGCGTAAATTATCGCCGACGCCTTTCATTCCCGTCTCAAGAAATCTTTTCAAGACGATGCGTTATAAAGCGGCCAAAGCTCTTAAAACATGACGGCGTTGCAGTTGATACTTTGAAAGAACGGAAACGGTTTTTAGGGCAGCCATCCGTTGTTTTTGGCGATCGCGATCGCTTCCACACGGTTTTTCGCACCCAGCTTCTGCAAGATTTCGGACATGTAGTTGCGCACCGTCCCGTTGGAAAGGTACAACGCGCCGGCGATTTCGGCGGACGTCTTCCCGGCCGCGGCCAACTGCAAAATTTGCAACTCCCTTTCCGTCAACGGCGGCTCTGCTTTGATCCACTCAAAGGATAAATCCGGGCTGAACACACGCCGGCCGTTATGGATGAGGCGGATCGCTTCGGCCAGTTCATCGCTCGGCGTATCCTTGAGCAAATAGCCGTGGACGCCCGACTCTAAAGCGGCGCAGAAATAACCGGGGCGGGCGAACGTCGTCACGATGATGACCTTCGTCTCCGCGCCGATTTCTTTTAATCGGCGGGCCACTTCCAGCCCGTTCATGCCCGGCATTTCGATGTCCATCAGGCAAACGTCCGGCTTCTTGTCCTCTATCAACGCCAACGCTTCGGCGCCGTCCGACGCTTCGCCGACCACTTCCAAATCGTCTTCCAAATTGAGGAGCGTGGCGATCGCGCTGCGCAGCATGCCTTGATCTTCCGCGATGACGATGCGAATTCTCTCCCTCACTCTGAACGCCTCCCCGCTTGCGCCGCTGTCACGGGTACCGTAATAACGGCGCGCGTGCCGCGGGATGTCGGTTCATAGACGAGCGCGCCATCCACCATGGCGAGCCGTTCCCGCATCCCGATGATGCCGCTGCCGCCGCTCGATGTTTCTGAAAATCCGATTCCGTCATCCTCGACAATGAGAAAAATGGTTTCAGGCTCGTGATGGATCATGATGGAACAAGTCTTCGCGCGGCTGTGTTTCACGATGTTATGGACGAGCTCGCGCAAAATATAGCTTAATATGCTTTCTTTTAAAGGGGACCACCGGGGCAGGCCCGTCCGCTCATAGCGGCAGACAATGCCCGCCACATCTAAGATCTCCCGCGCCGAGCGGATTTCGTCGTCCCACGACGTCGTTTTCATCGAGCTGACAATGTGGCGGACATCTTTTAGCGCCGCGCGCGCCGTTTGATGAACGTCGGCAATTTCCCGCTTTGCCCGTTCCGGATCGCGATCGATCAGTTTACCGGCCAGTTCGCTTTTTAACGCCATCATGGACAGCAACTGGCCGAGCGTGTCATGCAAATCGCGGGCGATGCGCTGGCGTTCTTCCTGTTTGACCAGCGCTTGAATCTTTTTGTTCGCCGCCTCCAGTTCATTCGCCACTCTTATGTATTGAGATAGCGAGCGCACAACCACGGGCATCAAAAGCAACATCAGAATGGTCGGAACGCTGCTCAAGAAAAAATTCACATCGTGCGGAATGCGGCCGAAGCTGTAAAGAACGGCAACCGCGAAAAACACCGTCGCATAAACATAGTAACTGGTCCTCGGACGCGGGTCGTTTCCTGAGAGCGATACCGGATAGATGAACAAGGAAAAATATTCGGCTCCATATAGCCAAGTGAACGCCGCGATGATGACGCATTGAAGGAAGAGATAGCGAAAGCGAATCGCCCAATCCTGGTAGCTCTTTCGGTAGAAATAGACAAAAAGAATCAAGGCGGCGTAACCATATACCGCTTCGGAAAACGGTCGGCCGATCAAATCGCACACCGGAAAAAACAAATAGACGAGCCAGATGAGCGGGTTTAATTCCGCGCGAAGCCGCTGCCACACGCTCATCCCTCTTTCTTTCTTGCAAGGCTATAAATCGATAATACGACAAAAATGAGAAAATAGACAACAAGGAGTCCGATATCCATGGCGGACGGCGCTTCACCGGACAGCAGCCGCCAGGCTCCGTCCCCGTAGCGAAAGGAGGGGAGCCATACGCCGATCGCCTGCAAGGCTTTGGGTAAATAGGGGAGCGGCGTCCATAACCCGCCCGCCAAGGCGAGCCCGAGATACAAAACGTTGGTTAAAGCGTTCGACAATTGTGCGTTGGCCGCCGTTCCGATAAAAAGGCCGAGCGCCATAAAGGTCAAACCGCCTGACCAAAGCCATACAAAGCAACCGATCCATGCCTCGACCGGCAGGCGGACGCCGTTGACGACTGCGCCGGCGAGAAAAATGAACAAAAGGATAAAGGCGTTAAGCACCATTTGCGCGAATATCTTGGACAGCAGGTGCCCGCCTCTCGGCAGCGGCGTGATCCATAACCGGCGTGCCCATCCGCTTTCCTTTTCCTGGGCGAAACGAAGGCTCAACCCGCTGAGCGACTGGGCCAGGATGCTGAATGAGGCCATCGACATGAGAAAAAACGCCGCCCAACGGACGCCGCCGTACCGATTCGGAACCGCCACGACATCCGTATAGATAAAATAAAACAACAACGGCCAAAACAAGGACGGCCATATAAAATATTGATTTCGAAACGTTTTCAACAGCTCGATGCGGCATAAATACAGCGTCGCGCGCACCATTCTTCCCCTCCTTTGCTTCCTGGGTTTCTCGCAGCCAGGCTTGAGCCGCACAAATTCCTCGATGGCGGCGGTATTCCCCGTCGACCGCTTCATCCCGTCCCATGGCTCCTTCCCATCTTCGTTTACTTTGTTTCGATCCCGCGCAAGGTCCGGTCATTCCAATCCGCGGCCGTCCAAGTCGGTGGGTGTCCCGCCCGTTCCAAACGGGCCTATCAGGCGCTTGGCTCCCCGACGGCAACGAGCCGCCCGGCGTTCAATACGATCAGGCGCGTCGCCCACCGCGCCGCTTCTTCAGCTGAATGGGCGGTGAAAAGGACGGTTCTTCCGCTTCGTCCTAGACGGCAAACGATCTCCCAAAAACGCGTTTTTGCGGCATCATCCATCCCGTTCGTCGGCTCATCCAAAATCAAAATGTCGGGATCGCCGGCCATCGCCAACGCAAACTCAAGCCGGCGCTTCTGACCGCCGGAAAGCCGACGGGCGTATTGATCGGCGACATCGCTCAAACCGGCCATTTCAATGAGCGCATCCGCCGTTAACGGCTTTCGGTAAAAGGCGCGCCATAGGTCGATCATCTCCCGGACTTTGATGTAATCAATGAACGGTGCTTCCTGAAAAACCGCGCCGATTTTGACTCGTGCTTCCGGATGGCCGGGCGGGCGGCCGGCGACCGTCACGTTTCCCCTCGTCGGCCGCCTGATGCCGAGCAAGATCGAGAGGAGCGTCGTTTTGCCCGCGCCGTTCGGTCCAACGAGCGCCGTCACGCCGCCTTTTTCGATTTCAAAGCTGAGATCGTCGAGAATCGTCTTTCCCTTTTCGATCTTTGTCACTTTCTCTAATTTCACGACCGGATACATCGGTCCCCCTCCTTTATCGCCAGCATAAAAAAATAGGCCACACGGCGGCCAGTGGGGGTTGTCATCCGTTCATCATGACAAATGTCACCTCATGGGCGATCTTTGACGCCTTCATCCAGGGGCCTCATCAGCGCGCAGCCAGCGGCTTTATGAGGAGCCCCGAAGCCTGCCTCCGCTCCGGCGCCCTTTCACGGAGCGCCGGACGATGGGCGCTCTTTTCCCGGGTAGGAGTAAAATAATTGTGGGAGCAAGGAAAGGAATAAATGGTAATATTAGTTAAATAAATAGACCTTGATGGCTAGGAGCAGATGATCTTCATCCAGTCCTAGCCACCAAGGCCATCAGGCGATCGTTCAGTAAGAGAAAGCAGGAAAAACAAGAAATGAGGGCCTCTTTTTTGTACAATGAGTTTGTCCAAAAAAACCGTACAAAGGAGGCCCTCACATGAGACATTATAACCCGAAATACCCGACTTTAGAAGAGCTTGAACGCCATGTCTTTCAGGTGTTACAGGAGATGTTTGGCAAGGTTTTGACGATGGTTTTGGAACAGATGGATGCCGAAATCGCCGAAGCGCGGGATAAACGTCGCTTTCGCTTGAAAGATCGGCGCGACGTTCACATCGATACGATGTTCGGTCCGTTGACCATCAAACGCAACTATTATCAAGACCGGGAAAATGGTCGTTATATCGCTTTATTGGATCAGTATCTGGCTTTTGACGGCCGCAAGGGATTCAGCCCGCTTCTTGAACAATGGGCAATGGCCTTGGCCGTGGCCGGTCCGTCTTACCGCCACGCCGTGAAGCAATTGGAGACATTCTTAGGGTATGCCCCCATGAGCCACGAAGCGTTGCGTCAGCATCTCCTCGCATCCGAGGTGTGTGAGCCGAAGTCCAAACAACCCGCGCCTGAGGTGCTTTTTGTCGAGGTGGACGGGTTATTTGTGAAACAGCAAAAAGAAAAGGGCGGCAAGAAGAAAAAGGCGAAAGAACTTAAGATCGCTTTAGTCCATACGGGTTGGGAACAAGACGGCTCCAAACGGCGGAAATTGAAGAATAAACGGCACTATTTCCACACGGGCTCCGAGCCGTTTTGGGAAGGCTTTGAAAGCTTCTTGGAGCAGCACTACGACTATGACGCGACGAAAACGAAGTTGGTCATTAACGGGGATGGAGCCGGTTGGATTTCGGCTTGCCAAGATGACTTCAAGGGCCGGGCGTTTTATCATTTGGATCGGTTCCATGTCGCCCGCGATTTGCATCTAATCATGAAAGATCATCCGCGCTATTCCACGATGAGACGGGCGCTGAACGAGAATGATCCGGAGCGGTTGATCGTGGAGTTGAACAGTGCCGTGGGAACGATGGCTACACCGGAAGGCGAAACAAAGCTGGAGGCGTTCATCGCGTATATCACGAATCATAAAGAAGCGTTACGGGATTATAAAGCGTGGCTCGAAGCGCAAGGGATAGACACGCACAGGCTGTGCACGATGGGGGCTTCGGAAGGCTTGATGAGCCAATTTGCGGCTCGCCTCAAACAGGGGCGCAGTTGGAGTGCAGCCGGTGTAGAGGCGATGACCCAATGGATAATTGCCGACAAGGATCGGTTGGAGGTCAAAACGTGGTTTGGGCAATGGGTGCCGAACCGTGAAACAAACGGTTCGGGTCGTAAGGCTCCAGAGACCAAAACCCGTAAAAGGCTGACCAAGCAAATCGTAAATGATGTACGCGACAACATCCCCTATATGAAACAATCTTCAGGCACGATGATTCACCGCGCTTTGAAAGGGCTGATCGGTTTTTAAAAACTTGGAGAGATCTAAAGCAAGAAGACCAAGAAAATAGAAGAGCGCTTACAAAATGGATTGTACAAAAAAGATGCCCACAAAAGCTTGACTGCATCTTTTCCCGGCAACGCCTTGACTTTTCGCCGAACTTGGCTTAAGATTACTGAGCAAAAGAAGTGCATCGTTGTAGGATGGCGCACAATCGAACATAAGGCATCAGCGATGACGAAGAAGAGTAAGCGAAATCCGGGTATGATAGAGAGCCGGCGGCGGGTGGAAAGCCGGTATATCCGTTTCGCCGAATGGGCTTCCGAGCTCCGACCCGAACGTTCAGTAGGCGTCGGCGGTTCAAACCGTTATGACAACGAGCGCGTTCGCGATGAACGAATGAAGGTGGCACCACGGGTTCCCCCGTCCTTTTTTCAGGGCGGGGGTTCCATTATTTAACGGGGCAAACAATCGGAACCCCCACGCGTTGCCGAATACCCGCTTCCTGCAAAGGAATGCGCTCGACTCTTCCGGGAGGTTCCGATCGTCGAAAGAATTCCTTAAACCGGTTCGCCTCTAAATTGAACCCGCTTCTTCCTTGTTGATCCCGCATAAACCGTGGGGCCGTTCAAAATAGAGGTTTCGAGGAGGTTGATTGCAAATGGAAGGAAAAATTGTATTAACGGGAATTAAGCCGACGGGCGATTTGCACATCGGCAACTATGTCGGCGCAATCCGTCCGGCCATCGAGCTGACCCAAGAGCCCGGCGTCAAGCCCGTCTATTTCATCGCGGATTACCACGCGTTAACGACGATGCGCGATCCGAAAGAACTCCACGACCGCACTTATGAGATCGCGGCCGCTTGGATCGCTTTCGGGCTCGATCCCGATAAAGTCCTGTTTTATCGGCAATCCGACATCCCTGAAATTTTCGAGCTGACGTGGATTTTGTCGTGCCTGGCGAGCAAAGGGCTGTTGAACCGCGCCCACGCCTACAAAGCGAAGGTCGAGGAAAACTTGAAAGCGGGGCGTGATCCCGATACCGGAGTGAACATGGGATTCTTCAACTATCCCGTGCTGATGGCGGCCGATATCCTCTTGTTTAAAACCGACCTCGTCCCCGTTGGAAAAGACCAAATTCAGCACGTGGAAATCGCCCGGGACATCGCGGAAAACTTCAACCGCACCTACGGCGAGACCTTCCGCTTGCCGGAGGCGCTCATCGATGAAGCGACCGCCGTCATCCCCGGTCTGGACGGCCGCAAGATGAGCAAAAGTTACGGTAACGTCATTCCGCTTTTCAGCGACGAAAAGACGTTGAAAAAATTGATCTTCCGCATTAAAACCGATTCCAAGCCGCCGGAAGAACCGAAAGATCCGGAAGAATCGACGTTGTTTCATATTTACAGGGGTTTTGCGGAAAAAGAAGAAGTCGAAGCGCTCGCTCGCCGTTATCGGGAAGGCATCGGTTACGGCGAAG
Source organism: Weizmannia acidilactici (assembly GCF_008974225.1). Taxonomy (NCBI): domain Bacteria; kingdom Bacillati; phylum Bacillota; class Bacilli; order Caryophanales; family Bacillaceae; genus Heyndrickxia; species Weizmannia acidilactici. The sequence goes on from NZ_BKZR01000045.1 coordinate 24,102, forward strand.
TGAAAAACATGTTGTTTGAACTCTTAAACCGCAAATTGGTGGAACCCCGCCGCATCTATCGCGAATTGATCGACGACAAAGCGAAGCTCGACAAGTGGTTGGCGGAAGGCGCGGAAAAAGCGCGTGAAATCGCCCGTCCGTTCATGAACGACATCCGCAAAAAAATCGGCCGCCTTTTATAAAAAACGGCCTGCCGTGGTACCAGCCCGTTGCAAACCGTTCGGGTCTCCGCGGGAATTAATGAACCGCTGATGGGGGCGGCGATGAAAGCCTTTCTTTTGGATGGCGCTGGCGGCGGGGCCGTGAGGCGGCTCCGCGGCCGGCGGCGACAAACATGTTCATTTGCACGGAGGCAAACCCGCCAAGCGCTTGCCGTACATCAGCCGGTACCGGGACAAACATGTACTTCTTCACGGAGGCAAGCCCGCCTCCTATTTTTTATCTTCCATGTCCTGCAACGCATGATAACGGCCTTGATAAAAGATTAGCGGCCGTCCGGAGCGCGCCCATAAATGCTCGACCTCGCCGAGGAACAAAACGTGGTCCCCCGCTTGACGGGCATCATGAACTTTGCAAGCGATGTATGCCAAAGCGTTTTTGATGACGGGCCACCCCATGAACCCATCGAAGTCGACCGTCTCTTTACTTTGTCGTTGTCCGGCAAAATGCTGGGACAGCGCTTTTTGCTCGCTGGAAAGAATGCTGACAGCAAAGTTGTTGGCCGCCCGCACTTTAGCGAGCATGCTCGCTTTTTCGTCAATGGAGATGAGAATCAGCGGCGGTTTCAATGAGACCGACATCACGGCATTGTCGGTCATGCCGTGGACTTGATCCTTCCACACCGTTGTAATCACCGCGACGCCGGTCACCCATCTTCCCAAAACGTCACGAAACGATTTGTCATCGACCACTTGGTCCCTCCTCACATCACATTGCCCGATTTACGGTGATCGCCGATCGACGGATGCCGTTCGAAACGCACGGATCGGACCGCCGTTTTCCATCCCGGAAGCGTTCATTCGGCGAATGGCGGACGCCAAGCCCATGTCATCTGGGTCAAGGCGGCAAGCCCTTCCGTTTTCCGTTCTCTACAAATATATTCGTCACCCCATCCCCATGCATCCCG
>NZ_BKZR01000046.1:0-25111 GCF_008974225.1 Weizmannia acidilactici
CAGGCGGAACCGGCATTCCGGTTCTGCCTGTTTTTCCGCATTATGCTTTTATTTTGGACTTTCCGGTTTTTGCCGGCGCCACCACAATGCCCGTTATTTCCTCGAAGTTATACAAGCTTGACGGCATATCCGCAAACCGTTCCAGTTCATTGTAGGCAGGGATGCCGTGGTAAGACATGTCGAGCCCTTCTTCTTCCTCGCGTTCGCCTGCCCGCAGCCCGATTGTTTTTTCGCAAACGATTGCCATCAAGGTTCCGCCAAGCAATCCCCAAACAACAACAACGGCAGCACCCAATAATTGTACGAGCAATAATGAGACATCCCCCGCCGTCAAAAGGCCGTGCTGCCGGTCAAACAATCCGACCGCGACCGTGCCGAAAACGCCGTTAAAGCCGTGAACCGCAACAGCCCCGACCGGATCGTCCACTTTCATCCAATCCACAAGTAATGTCGCATAGATAACGATCACACCGCTTACCAGGCCGATTGCCACCGCACCCCACTCGGAAACGTACGCACAGCCAGCCGTGATGGCCACAAGCCCTGCCAGTACACCGTTAATTGCCATGCTCGGATCTGCTTTCCCGAATTTAAACATCGTCAAAAACAATGCAGCCGCCCCGCCGGCAGCACCTGCCAGCATCGTATTCAGGGCAATGGAAGCAAGTGCCGGGTTTTCAACGTTCAAGGTGCTCCCGGCATTAAATGCAAACCAGCCGAACCAAAGGATAAATGCGCCGGCTGAAGCGAGCGGGACATTGCTTGGAGCAAAGACGTTTACACTGCCGTCCGAATTGAACCTTCCAATCCGCGGCCCGAGCCGTTTTGCTATCGCAAAGGCAGCCCATCCCCCGACGGCATGGATCGCTGCGGAACCGGCAAAATCTTTCATCCCGAGTTTTGCGAGCCAGCCGCCTTCATTCCATATCCAATGTCCGGTCACCGGATAAACGATGATGCAGATCATCGCTGCCGTTAACATGTAAGCTTTAAACGTCATCCGTTCCGCCACCGCACCCGATACGATCGAAATGCAGGCAACGGCAAAACCGATTTGGAATAAAACATACGCCGCACCCGGCAGGTCGATGGAAAGGCGGATTTGTTCCGGATGGCCGAATAAAGTCGTACCGATCAGGCCGGACGCATCTTTCCCAAACATCAGGCCGAAGCCGACCGCCCAGAAAGCGAGTGCGCCGACCGTTAAATCGACAAATATTTTCATCGTGACATTGACGGCATTTTTCGTGCGGACAAAGCCCGCTTCGAGCAAACTGAAGCCGCCTTCCATAAATAAAACCATGGCAGCGGCCAACACAACCCAAACCGCATTCGCATATACCGCATCCATTGTGCTCACCCTCCCCGGTCCATTAAGTCGTCTATATCCGTATCTGCCTCTCCCGTCCGGATATTATAAGCTTCCAAAATCGGAAACACGTAAATTTTCCCGTCCCCGTCTTCTCCTGTCCTTGCAGTATGGACAATGCTCCGTATCGCCGGCTCAACCATATAGTCTGAAAGCACAATTTCCAGCTTTACTTTCGGATGGAGCGTTACTTTATAATTTTTGCCGCGGTACACGCCATATGTATCTTTTTGCTTTCCCCTGCCGACAACCTGGGAAACGGTAAATCCTGTGATCCCCAAACTCCGCAGACCTTTGATGGTATCTGTTAATTTCTCTGGCCGGATAATCGCTTCTAACTTTTTCATGTCAACCGCCCAATCATGTCATATTTTCTTACATTTTATGAAGAAATAATATAACATGATTTTGAACGTGTCAATTCTTTTTTTATAAAATATTTCACTTTTTAAAAGGGGAATTTTAGAAAATAAAAAAACAGAGGTTCTTAGCGAACACCCTGTTTTCGGATGGATGGCTAATGCATCCATTTATACATAAAAATCCGATATAAAAATACGAGGCTGCCGACATTCCGTTTCCAAAGCCGTTTTGGTTCCCGCATCAGGCGGAAAAGCCATTCGATCCGCAGTTTCCGGAAAAGATACGGGGCCCGCGGCACATTTTCCGAGGCGAAATCAATAAAAGCCCCGACGCCGATTCTCGCAAGGCAGGCGAGTTCTTTATCGAAATCGGCAATAAATTTTTCCTGGAGCGGCACGCCCATTCCGACAATCAATACATCGGCACCGGAATTGTTGATGCGCGCCGCCATTTCTTTTTTGGACTGGAAATAGCCGTGGTGCGCCCCGGCAATTTTTAACCCCGGATAGTCGCGGCGAAAATTCCGGATGGCGCTTTGCAAATTCGTTTCATTGGACCCGAGCACAAAAACGGAAAAGCCGTTTTCTTCACACCGTTTTAAAATTTTCGGCGTCAAGTCCGTTCCGTTTAAATTGCCGCTGAGCGGAATATCGAACAGCTTGGCACCGATTTCAACCCCCACTCCGTCATTGAGCAGGTAATCCGCTTCATTTAAGATACGGTGGTAGTAAGCATCGGTTTGCGCAACATTGTAGCAGTGCGCATTCAAAAAATAAATATTGGTTTTTTTCCCGTTACGGATGCGGCTGACAAATTCGTCCAAAAATTGTTCTTCTGTAATTACGGTCAAATCAATATTGCCAAATGCCTTTTTCAAAACAATTTACTCCTTAGCGCATTGGAATGTAACCACGTTTTAGTATATACGCACATTCCGCCGCAATCAACGGGAAGCGCCCCTCCTTCATACGGGACTTCACGGTTTGTACTGTGGGATTTCCAGTTGAATACGGTAAGTATTTAAAAGATGGTACAGGTTATACATTTGGGTGACCTGTTTTGCAGCCCAGCCGATGTCGGTTGCGTATTGGTGGGACGCGCTTCCGGTTTCCGCTGCAGCAGCCGGGTTCCATCTCATTTTATAAAGCGTATCCTGGCCGCCACGGATATAGCCGCTTGCAATAAACTGGGCGCCGCCGATAATGGCTGCCTCAGGTGTGAACCAGCCGGCATTGTAGGCATATTCCGCGCCGCTTTCCACAGGGGAGTCATCATAGGCGCAGATACCGTACATATTGTATACGGTCCTTCCTTTATATTGAACGCCTTGCGCCAGTTCAGACGTCCCGTTGCCAGTTTCCAGCAGCGCATGGGCAATCAAGTAGATTTCGTTGATCCCGTACAAATCTGCGGCCGTAATGAAACTTTCCGCCTGGCCGGACAGCACGCCTTTTCCTGCTAAAATCTTTTCATTTACTTCTTCTTTATCCAGCCCCGCTGTTTCCGAAAGCTTTAAAAATTGGAGAGACTGGACCGGGTCATTGGCGAAGTTCGTGGGATCCAAATAATATTTCACATCATCCGGGCTTGCATTCACCCATGTCTTATTATAGGAAATTTTGTACCATGTTTTTCCGTCCGTCCCTTTTTCAACAGACAAAATTTCAACCGTTTCCCCGTTCAAGACTTGGCCGACAACCCAATAGTTTGTCCCCGCTCCGCCCCTCACATTCCAACCGGATCCGAAGACAACGCCTTTTGTCGGATGGGTTGTGTCATCAACGATCAGGGCATCCGAACGGATATACGTGCTGTATTTTTTGTCGGTTTGCGGATAAGCCGCCATTTCGATGCCCGCCATCTGATCCAGCGAAACAGAATAAGATTGATAGGTCTTATCGATGATACTTGTTCCGACAGGCGTTTCCGACAAGTATTGGCTGCTTACATAACCGGTTGTGCCGTTCGCGGTTACTTTCGACCAGCCGCCCGTTTCGGAAATAACCTGGACGGCCGTACCCCTCGCAAGCTGTGTAATAATGGATGCACTTGTGGACGGGGCCTGGCGCATGTTCAAAGCCGAGCCGGCCTGGACATTCACATATTTTGTGACTGCCGGCGTTTGCTGCGGTGATGTGCCGCTGCCCGAAGATCCTGTGTTTGATGCGCTGCTGCCCGCGGAACTCGTGTTTTGGCCGGTTGATGTGCCGTTCGTAGTTGTAGTTCCGGATGCCGGATTGCCCCCGGATGTGGTCCCTGTTGTCTGGCCTGCAGTTGTACCGCCCGTATTGGATGCCCCCGATGTTTGGCCTACAGAAGTTCCTGTGTTCACCGTGCCGTTCGCGGTGCTCCCCGTTGTTCCGGTGTTCGATGTGCCGCTTGTAACGCTTCCTGCTTTACCGCCCGTATTGGATGTGCCTGTATTCGAAACACCACCGGAACTTGTGCCCGTGCTTCCCCCTGGGGACGCGCTTCCGGATGGCTTCGTGGTTGATAGAGATTTTGAACTTACATAACCGGTTGTGCCGTAAACTTTGATTTTTGACCAGCCGGTTGTTTCCGCATAAACTTCCACTTTTACGCCCCTCGCCAGTTTCGTGATGATGGATGCAGAAGCAGAAGGGGCTGTCCGCATGTTTAACGGATCATTGGCCGGCACATTGACATATTTTATCGCAACAGCCGCAGGTTTTGTTGCAGATAAATAAGATGCCTTGGCATATCCGGTTTTGCCGGACACACTGATTTTCGCCCAGCTGCCGGAAACAGAGAGAACTTTTATGCTTGTTCCCCGTTTCAGCCTTGCCAGGACAGTTCCTTTTTCCGATGCCGTTTTCCTTAAGAGCAGGGAGGAATCGGGATCGACATCCACATACTTCGTTACCGTTTGGGGACTGGTTGCAATTTTTGCGGTGCTTAAATATTTCGCGTACACAAATCCTGTATTCCCATTTGCTTTGATTTTCGCCCAGCTTCCGGAAATGGAATAAACGGTAACACTTGCTCCGCGCGGCAGTTTCGCCAAAACGGATGCGCTTTTCGACGGCTCTGACCGTAAAAGCAGATTCGAGCCTTTGTCAATGTTGACATATTTCGTAACAGTTTTCACTGCACTGCCCGCTTGAGTCGAGGCCGGTTTTGCCGCAGCCAAATAGGCAGTGCTGACATATCCGGTTTTGCCGGCGGCTTTGACTTTCGACCAGCCGCCTGATACCGAATAAACAGTAACACTTGTCCCGCGCGGCAGCCTAGCGAGGACCGTACCGCTTTTTGATGCTTTCGCGCGTAAAAGCAGATTTGAACCTTTCTGAACATCCACGTATTTTACAACCGTTTTTGAAGCGGGGGAAGAAGCCGCATGGACAGATTTCGCGAAAGCCGGCGTGGACATTACGGCAAAACAAAGTGCCGGGATGACGATCCTTTTCTTCATTCGAATTCCCCTTTTTGTGTAGATTCCTATTAATATAGCTTTCAATCTTTATATCGTCCTATTATCGGGCGCCTTAACAAAAAAGTGATTTTCTTTCCCTTTTCCGGCATGTCCGGTATGCTTAACAATAGCAACAATGAAAAGGGGATCAGGAATGAAAGAAATTTACAGCGATGTCATCCAGTTCCGCGGCACACACTACGAATTCGGGTACAAGCAGGGGCTTGCACTGAAACATTCGCTGGCCGTGGAAAACCGCGCAAACCAATGGAAAATTCGCAAGCCACGTTTTACGATCGATGCCGTGGAAACGAAAAAAGCGATTACCCGTTTTGCGCCTGCCATATGGGACGAACTGGAGGGACTTCAGGAAGCGCTCGCGTGGCCGATGGAGAAGGTGCTGATGGAGTTTGGCGGCTACCGGCTCGACATTGCAAAATCAGGCTGTTCCATTTTGACCGGGAAAAATTTTCTCGCCCGGAACTACGACTACCATCCGAAAACATATGAAGGACGGTATGTCTTATTTCAGCCTGCTGATACCGGTTATGCCATTATCGGGCCGAGCCAGCGCGTAACAGGGAGAATGGATGGTATGAATGAAAAAGGCCTGGCAATCGGGTATACGTTTATCCACCGGAAAAATCCGGGCGACGGCTTCATCTGCTGCATGATCGGAAGGCTCATCCTCGAATCGTGCGCCAACGTACAGGAGGCCGTCCGCATGCTGATAGACATCCCGCACCGCCATTCATTCAGTTATGTCATTTATGACAAAAGCGGTGAGACGCGCATTGTAGAAGCTTCGCCGCGGGGCGTGGCGGTAAGGGAAGGAAATATTTGCGCCAACCACTTTGAAATCCTGAAAAAAGAAAACCGCCACCATCTTGCGGATTCAAAAAGGAGAACGGAAATTTTAGCGGGGCAAAAAGAAAAAATTGCGAATGCAAAAGCAGCATTCCGGCTGTTAAACGCCAGGGACCAAGGCGTTTTCTCGGAACTGTACGGCAGCTGGGCGGGAACGATCCATACCGCGGTTTATCTGCCGAAAAAGCTCGAAGCATGGATCGCTTTGGGCGGAGACAGCGAGCTCGCCCGGTTTGATTTTGCAAAATGGCTTGCCGGAGAGGATTTAGAACTCACACGGATTACAGGGAAAGTGGATACAGATATCCCGTTTCTCCATATGGATGAGGGGGCGGACTGGTTTAAACACGGGCAGGGCTAATTCCCGTTCTGCTCGCGGAATTCCTTTGGCGTCATGCCCATGTATTTTTTAAAAAGCGAGGTATAGTAGCTTTGGTTGCAGAAATGGAAAAGCAGGGCAATTTCCGAAATAGAGATATTGGTATGCAGCAAAAAATAAATGGATTCTTCTATTCTTTTTTTATTAATATAGTCTGTCACGGATACGCCGACTTCTTTTTTAAAAAGATGGGACAAATAGCTTGGATTTAAATAAACATGCTTTGCCAAAGATTCGAGCGTCATCACCTGCAGAATATTTTCATGGATGTATGCCACCGCCATATGGATCGCATGGCTGTAGCGGCATTCCTGCTTCCTGGCCTGCTGAACCGCTTCCACGAAGTTGCGCAGCATATTGTACTCCAGCTGAAAAAGCTGTTCTAATGTTTCCATTCTTTCAATCTCCAAAATATGCGCATCGCTGACATTAAACGCGGTTTCCGGCGGTACGCCCCCTTCGATTGCCGCTCTTGTAAAAAGGGTACAGATGCAGATCAAGGAATTACGGAGTGAACGGACCGGTTCTTCCGCGAGTTTTGCCCGTTCCAAAGTATTGATATTTTCCAAAATCGAAACAGCCTCCTCCATTCTGCCTTCTTTTACGGCATTGAGGAGCTGCTTTTCCATCATATAAGGCGGATGCAGAAAATATTCGCGTTGGTGCTCGACCCGGTACGAAAGATAGCGTTCGATAATGGAATTGCTGATGGAAGTTTGTTTCATGGCATTCGCCCCAATGGCTAAAAATTTTATCATAGATCCAAAGATTCTAATATCATTGTATGCGCATACAAGCTAAAATTCAAGGTGTAATAGTACAACCAAACTAAAGGGGGCTTTGGTATGTGGAAGAAAACCGTTTCAATATTGGCAGCGCTTACACTCATTGCCGGCGTACTGGCCGGATGCGGCAGCAGTTCAACTTCGAAGTCAAACAACAATAGCGGCAGTTCTTCGAAAAAGATCGTCTTAAAGTTTGCGGCACAAAACGATAACACACCGGCGACGAAAGATGTGATCGCTGCTTTTAACAAACAGTCGAAAAAGTATAAAGTCGAATGGGTGCAAATGACAAATGACTCCGCGCAAATGCACGACCAGCTGCTCACTTCCCTCTCAAGCGGATCGAGCGAATATGACATTTTGTCGATGGACGTTGTATGGGCCGGGGAATTCGCAGGTGCAGGGTACCTCGTCCCGATCGACCAAAAAATGATGGATGCCAACATGACAAAAGACCAGTTCAATGCCGGTTCGATGGCTTCCGGAAACTATGAAGGAAAACAATACACGCTTCCATTCTTCCCGGATCTCGGCATTTTGTATTACCGTTCCGATATTGTCAGCAAAGACGATGCAGCTAAACTTGAGAGCGGCAATTACACTTATAAAAACCTCGGCGAAATGGCCGCAAAATATGCCGGCAAAGGCGGGACAACAAACGGGTTTGTTTACCAGTCGAAACAATATGAAGGATTAACCGTTAACGTGACGGAATTCACGGACCATTACAAAGATATTAAAGGCGGCCTGCAAACGATGTACAATTTCACAAAAGCGGCATGGGCGCCGAAAGATTTGCTGAATTATATGGAATCTGAAACTGTCAACAGCTTTGTGCAGGGCAAATCCGTATTCGCCCGCAACTGGCCGTACCAATACGGGACGGTTAAAGCCGGCGGGGAAGGCGTGAAAATTAAAATCCAGGATGTCGGCATTGCCCCGCTTCCAAACGGCGGTGCTGTCGGCGGCTGGCTCCTCGGCATCAACAAAAATTCGAAACATATTGAAGGCGCCTGGGAGTTCATGAAATTCGTAGCCGGCAAAGAAGGGCAGAAAATTATGTCCACGAAAGGCGGCTACCTGCCTGGATACAATGCTCTGTTAAACGATCCTGCAGTCCAAAAAGAAAACAAAATGCTGACGATGCCAGGCTTCCAAAAAGCGTTGAAAACGACGATCGCCCGCCCGGTATCCGCGAAGTACAACAAAGTTTCCGATACAATCCAAATTGCGGCGCACAAATATTTAAGCACCGGCAAAAATTTGGATGATGCGGCGAAGACCATTCAGGACGCAGTAGGCAAGAAGTAATGCATCCGTCCGGGGCGGAAGGGAGAAAACCGCCCCGGACGCCTGCTTCTTATATTAATGGTGCATATGCATCAAAAAGAGGGTGTCTCAAAAGCCTAGCTTTGGCTCTAATGAAACATTAGAGCCTTTTTAAAAAGAAATGCGGAAGCGCCTTGCCCAGGAGCGGAATCAGCGAAAACGCTGGGGAAATCGGAGGACTTTAATAAGAAATCGGCGGAAATGGCCAGAAAATTAGCGGAAAGGTCAAATTTATCAGCGAAAATCCAAAAACCCGGGAACCGCGGAGAAGCATATTCCAAAGTAAAAGTGTCCTAGTCATTCCTGCCCCTTATATCATGCGAAAAGAGGTGCCATCATCATGAAGAAAAACCGTCTGCAGGCTTTTTTATTTATACTCCCGGCCCTGCTGTTTATTGGCGTATTCTCCCTTTGGCCGATTGCGCAGTCATTCGCCTATACTTTTTTTGACTACCAGCTGAACAACCAGCAAAAAGCCGGACTGTATGTGAGCCCGCGCTACAATTTTGATTTATTTGACGAAACTCAAACGTATGTCAGGCTGTTTCTGACAGAAGATCGCGCAAAAATTACCGATCCGAATGACCAGCAAAAAGTCGACAAGCTTGTGGACCATGTAGCTGCCGTCGCCAGACAGTACAGAGGCAAAAAAGGTGTCCAAAAAATCAGCCGGTCCGACCAAAAGCAGCTGATGGGGCTTTATCATGATTCATCCAAACTCGTAAAGGAAATCAATGCCAAATACAATACACCGAACGGAAAAAACTTATCGAAAATCGTAAAAGATTTCAAAAGAAGCTTTGTACCTTCCAATTTTATCGGCTTAAAAGCTTATAAAGATGCGCTGCATGACAAGCGGCTCGGCTCAGCCTTATGGAATACGGTACTTTTCACCGTTGTTTCAGTTTTCCTTGAATTTGCCCTCGGCCTCGGGCTTGCCATGATCATGAACAAAGCGTTTAAAGGGCAGGGCATCGTCCGGACCACTTCCCTGATCCCGTGGGCAATTCCGACCGCCGTGGCCGCATTGATGTGGAGCTATTTGTATGACGGCACAAGCGGCGTCGTAGCGAATTTTTTCCAGGCGGTCGGGATCATCAGCGATTCCCGCGTCCTTCTTCTAACCGATACCGGCGCAATGGTGTCCACCATTTTGGCCGATGTCTGGAAAACAACCCCTTATATGGCCCTCCTGCTGCTGGCAGGCCTGCAAAATATTCCGAACGGGTTGTACGAAGCAGCCGCCATTGACGGCGCGACAAAAATCCAGCAGTTTTTCAGGATTACGCTGCCGCTTTTAAAACCTTCCATTTTGGTGGCGCTCTTGTTCAGGACGCTCGACGCTTTCCGGGTATTTGATTTGATTTATGTCCTGACGGGCGGCGGACCGGGCGGCGCAACCGAAACAATGTCCGTCTACAGCTATAAAACAATGTTCGGGCAGACGAACTTCGGGTACGGCTCGGTTATCGTCACCATTATGTTTGTCTGCGTGGCCGTCATTGCCACCATTTATATTAAAGTGCTCGGCGCCAACCTCATGGACAAAAACTAAAGGAGGGGAACACCATGAAAATGAACCGCAAATGGAATTATGTAATCATCGCCCTGATTGCCGTGTTTTTGTTTGGTATGATATTTCCGTTTTTTTGGATCTTTATCACCTCCTTTAAACCTGACGGGGAAATCTTTGGCGACGGGGCTTTCCGAATTATTGCCCATCACCCGACACTTGAGAATTACACGCAGATTTTTCACAAAGGCATTATGACATCGGTGAAAAACAGTTTTATCGTCGCCACAACAACGACCGTTTATATCATTTTAATCGCGACCTTCACGGCATACGCAATTTCGCGGTTTGATTTTAAAGGGAAAAATCTTTTGCTCGGGCTGATCCTTGCGGTTTCGATGTTCCCACAAATGATTGTCATCGGGCCGATTTACAATTTATTTTTGCATTTGCACCTGACCAATTCGTACGCGGTTGTCCTACCGTATTCGACAATCACGTTGCCGACGGCGGTCTGGATTCTCGTCACGCATTTCAACCAGATTCCGCTCGCGCTTGAGGAATCGGCAAAAATTGACGGCGCCACGCCTGTCCAGACATTATTCCGGATCGTTTTTCCGCTTGCTGCGCCGGGGGTGTTCACCACAGCAATCATTGTCTTTATTGCGGCATGGAACGAATTTTTGCTGACGATTACCCTCAACTCGGATGCGAATTACCATACCGTGCCGGTTGCCATTTCCTACCTGCGCACCCAGTTCCAAATTTTGTGGGGCCAAGTCGCCGCAGCCACAACCATCGTCACCATTCCGACATTGATCATCGTGCTATTATTCCAGAAACAAATCGTTTCCGGGCTCACAAGCGGCGGCGTGAAGGAATAAGAAATGCGGAGGGCGTTGGCCTATCGGCGTACGGATTTTACCAGGCCTCTGACTGAGATAAAGGAAACACGGTGAGCCGGCAGGCGAACCGATGTTGACTTATCGTAGGGAGGAGGCAGGAAAATCCGCTAGCCGATAACGCCCGCAGCTGGACAAAACGAAATGTGGAGGCGCCTTACTCATCCCCGACAGGCGAATGTTCCTGCCTACAGGAAGTCCGCTTTTTGACTTCATGACGGCAAGGTTATTCGGCCTTTTAGGGCTGGGCGCGCAGGACAATTCGAGATGCGGAGGGCGTTTGCCCATCGGCGTATAAAACAGAAAAAAATCGTTGGAGGATACGTCTTATGGCATGGGAAATTATAAAGAAGGAATTCAATAAACAAAACTTATTAGTAAATGAAAGCTTATTTGCACTTGGAAACGGCTATCTCGGCGTCCGCGGAAACTTTGAAGAAGGCTATTCAAAAGGAGAACCCTCCATCCGCGGCACCTATATCAACGCGTTTCACGATATTACCGAAATCCAGTACGGGGAAAAAGCGTACGGGTTCCCGGAAACCCAGCAAAAAATGCTGAACATCATTGACGCGCAGACAATCCAAATCTATCTTGGCGAAGAAAAGGAACACTTCTCCCTTTTCGAAGGAAAAGTCCTGTCTTTTTGCCAAACGCTTCACATGGACCGCGGATTTTCCGAACGCGCCGTACACTGGCGCTCGCCGTCAGGAAAAGAAATCAAGCTTACGTTTTCACGATTGGTTTCCTTCGTGCAGCGGGAACTGTTTGCAATCGAACTGTCGTTGGAACCGGTGAACTTTTCCGGGCCGGTGAGGATTGTTTCCACTGTCAACGGCGATGTGGAAAACTATGTGAACAAAAACGACCCGCGGATCGCCTCCGGGGATGCAAAAAGGCTCGCCGTCACAGAAGCAAAGCAGATCGGGGATTATAGCGTTGTCAGCACCCGGGCATTTGTTTCCGGACTGGAAACGGCATGCGCCGCGTCCCATACCGTATCCGTCCCTTGCGAATGCAGGTTTGAAGCAGCCGAAAAACAAGTCCGTGCAATCATCGATTTCCGCCTTGACCAGCCGGTAAACGTCACAAAATTTAATATTTATACCGATACACTCCGCCACCATGGAAATGTGGCCGAAAAAGCCGCCGCTATCCAGGAAAGCGTGAAAGGCAAGGATTTTTCTTTCTTTTTAAAAGAGCAGGAAAGGTATTTGTCCGAATATTGGAAAGCGGCGGACGTCGAAATCAGCGGCGATCCGAAACTGCAGGAAGGGATCCGTTTTAATTTGTACCAGCTGCTACAATTCGTCGGAAAAGACTCCGCGAGCAACATCGCAGCAAAGGGGCTTTCCGGAGAAGGCTATGAAGGGCATTATTTTTGGGATACCGAGATTTATATTTTTCCTGTCTTTCTGCTGACGCGCCCCGATATCGCCCGGAATTTGCTCCTTTACCGCTACAATATCCTCGACCACGCGCGGGCCCGGGCAAAAGAAATGGGGCACAAAAAAGGCGCCCTTTTCCCGTGGCGGACCATTTCCGGCACGGAATGCTCAGCCTACTTCCCTGCCGGCACGGCGCAGTACCATATCAGTGCGGACATCGCGTACAGCTATGTCCAGTACTTTTATGCCACGCATGATGAAGTTTTTATGAGACAATACGGTGTCGAGGTGCTCGCAGAAACGGCAAGGCTTTGGCTGGAAACGGGCCATTACAACCGGGACGGGAAATTTGTCATTGAAGACGTCACCGGGCCTGATGAATACACGGCAATTGTCAACAATAATTACTACACGAACGTGATGGCAAAATTTAATTTGAAATCGGCCCATCACTTTTACCATTGGCTGAAGACAACAGATCCGGCGTATTTTACGGAGCTTTGCGACCGGATCGGCTTATTGGGCGAAGAAGCCGCGGAATGGCAAAAAGCCGGGGACGCCATGTATCTCCCTTATGATGCAAAACTCGGCATTCATAAGCAGGATGACAGCTTTCTTGAAAAAGCGGTCTGGGATTTTGAACATACGCCAAAGGACCACTACCCGCTCCTTTTGCACTACCACCCGCTGACCATTTACCGCTACCAGGTATGTAAACAGGCCGACACGGTGCTTGCGCATTTTCTGCTGGAAGATGAAGCAGACCCGGAAACCATCCGAAATTCTTACCATTACTATGAAAAAGTGACGACACATGATTCGTCTTTGTCTTCCTGCATTTTCAGCATCATGGCATCCAAACTCGGGGAAGCGGAAAAAGCGTACCACTATTTTATCGAAACCGCCCGTCTCGATCTTGACAATACGCACGGAAACACGAAAGACGGCCTCCATATGGCCAATATGGGCGGAACGTGGATGTCGATCGTATACGGGTTCGCCGGCGTCCGGATTAAAGAAAGCGGCCTTTCCGTGGACCCGTCCATTCCGGAACAATGGGAACGCTACGCTTTCCGCCTTGCGTACCAAAACCGCAAGCTCCAAATCGAAGTCACCCGCGGGTCTGTGACCGTTGTTTTAACCGAAGGCGAAGCATTGCGGATCCGTTTATTCGGCCGTGAAGAAACGCTTTTGCCGGGAAAAGTTGTGGCACGGGCCATTCATCATTGAAAGGCTGTGCCAGCGGACAGTGTTGATCATTGTTCATTTCCTAGACCCCTGCAGCAAGCGGGGAGGCCAACGGATGTACGGCGCGAAGCAAATTTCGAGATAACCATTAAATTTTACATTGAAAATTGGCAAAATACGGCAGTGAGATTTTACCTTTTGGTATAAGATCACTGTTTTTTTTTTGCGCCCGATTCATGAAATGAGAGAATCTCCCCATATTTTAATAAAAGTTTAATAATCGTTTTATATGATACCAGTCATAAGATAAACGATTAAAAGGAGCTGTATGTCTGTGATTTACGCTGAAATACTGGCCGGAGGAAAAGGAACCAGGATGGGCAATGTCAATATGCCAAAACAATTCCTCGCCCTAAATAAAAAGCCAATATTGATCCACACCCTTGAAAAATTTATTTTAAATCCCGAATTCGATAAAATCATCGTCGTCTCTCCAAGAGAATGGTTGAATTATACAAACGATATTATCCAAAGGTATATCGGCTATCATGAACGCCTGGTTGTGGTAGAAGGCGGGAGCGACCGGAATGAATCGATTATGAGCGGGATCCGTTACATAGAGCAAACTTTTGGCTTATTCGATGACGATTATATCGTCACCCATGATTCCGTCCGCCCGTTTTTAACACACCGGATTATTAAAGAAAATATTGAGCTGGTGCAAAAATATAAAGCCGTCGATACCGCCATCGGAGCGATTGATACAATCATTGAATCGGAAGACGGCGAGTCTATTTCGCAAATCCCGAAACGGCACATGATGTACCAGGGGCAGACGCCGCAAAGTTTCCATATCAAAACGCTCGTCAGCTCTTACAATCAATTGACGGCAGCCCAAAAATCCGAGCTGACGGATGCCTGCAAAATTTGTTCGCTTTCAGGCATTGATGTCAAAATTGTAAAAGGTGAAATGTTTAATATTAAAATCACGACGCCTTACGATTTGAAAGTCGCAAATGCCATTCTCCAGGAGGGGATTGCAAATGATTAACCAAGTATACCGCCTCGTTTCCCCCCGCCAGTTTGAAATTGCATATACAGACTATGCCATCAACGATTCCGCTTGCGTCGTCGTGCGCCCGACCCACTTATCGATTTGCGCAGCCGACCAACGATATTACACAGGCAAGCGTGGGAAAGAGGCACTGGCGAAGAAACTGCCGATGGCGCTGATCCACGAAGGCGTCGGGGAAGTCGTGTTTGACCCGAGAGGCGAAATAGCGACCGGAACAAAAGTTGTCATGGTGCCCAATACACCTGTTGAAACAGATGATGTGATCGCAGAAAACTATTTGCGCACAAGTAAATTCCGTTCAAGCGGCTATGATGGTTTCATGCAGGATTATATTTTCTTAAGGCGGGACCGGTTTATCGCATTGCCCGCAAATCTGAACCCTCCTGTTGCAGCCTTTACAGAACTTGTTACGGTCGCCATGCATGCCATTTCAAGATTTGAACGGAAATCCCATACGCGCCGTCAAGTTTTTGGGGTATGGGGTGACGGAAACCTCGGGTATATCACGGCGCTTCTATTAAAAAAGAAATTTAAAGCATGCAAAGTATACGTGTTCGGCAAAACCGCTTTTAAGCTGGAAAATTTCTCATTTGCCGATGCCACTTATCATATTAATGAGATTCCGGAAAGGCTTGCGGTCGACCATGCTTTTGAATGCGTCGGCGGTGCAGGTAGCCAGGATGCGGTCGGCCAAATCATTGACATCATCAACCCTGAAGGATCCATTGCACTTCTCGGCGTGTCTGAATATCCGATTGAAGTGAATACGCGGATGGTGCTTGAAAAAGGGCTCACACTGATCGGCTCAAGCAGGAGCGGATATCAGGATTTTAAAACAACGGTTGGCTTTTTATCCGAGAACCCGGATGTTATCGAATACTTGGAAACACTTGTCGGCTCCGTCAACGCAGTAAGGTCCATCGCGGATTTGATCCATACGTTTGAGAAAGATTTAACAAGCCCTTGGGGAAAAACGATTTTGGAATGGCAAATTTAGTTTTCAGGCTGCGCATTGCCTTGCCGTATTTTATATAGAAGGGATTCAAAAGTTATGAACACACTGAAATTGCTGCCGACGCTTTTCATAAAGCTGCTCGTCCGCACAGTTTACAATCTATGCTGCCTGTTTTTCCCTTACAGGCCGGAAAAAATTACTTTTGCTTCTTACCGGGCGGACCGAATCCAAGGTAATTTAGCCTGCTTATATCACGAGTTAAAAAAACGCCCCGGGTTTCGTTATACGCTTTTGTTCAAAAAAATGAAATCTACCAAAACGGGCAAGTTGTCATATGTTTTCCATATGCTGAGGGCTTGTTACCATATCGCTACAAGTGCGTATTTTATTATTGACGACTATTATTTTCCACTATATTTAATTAAAATGAAGAGGAATACAAAAGTCATCCAGCTGTGGCATGCGGCAGGTGCATTTAAAAAATTTGGCTACAGCATCGTCGGCAAAGCATTCGGCCCGAGCGAGGCTTATACAAAACATATTCCTGTCCACTCCAATTATTCCAAAGTGGTCGTCAGCTCATCTGAAGTCATCCCGTTTTATGCGGAAGCTTTCCGGATGTCTGCCGAAAATATCGTGCCTTTGGGTCTCCCGCGCACGGATATTTTATTTCAAAAGAAAAACGGTTTGCGGGCAAAACAAAAATTGCTTTCGCGATATCCGGAACTGCGGGGAAAGAAATTGGTCTTATTCGCCCCGACGTTCAGGGGAAAAAGCCATGGGGAAACGGAATACTCCCCATATCCCCGTTTTACCGTTATGCAAAAAGTGCTAGGTGCCGATTATGCTTTAATCGTTAAGTTGCATCCGTATGTGACATCAAAAATAGAGGCCGGTCCGGAGCTCAAAGGCTTTTTATACCAATTGGATGAAGATTTTACCACTGAGGAAATCCTGTTCACGGCAGATCTTTTGATTACAGACTATTCATCTATTATTTTCGATTACAGCCTTTTGAACCGCCCGATTGCTTTTTATGCGAAAGATATTGAAGATTATATCAAAGAACGGGATTTTTATTATGATTACGGGACATTTGTGCCCGGGCCGATTTTCGACCGGACGGACAAATTGGCGCAATGGATCAAAAACGGGAACTACGATTTGGAAAAAGTGCGGCAGTTTGCACGCCGTTTTTTCGACGATTTTGACGGACAGGCAAGTAAACGGATTGTAGACACATTGATCCAGCCGGAAAAGGCGCCGCTTAAAATTCCCGGAAATTACGGACGCACCCGGCCAATGTAACAACTTATTTTTGAGTAGGAGTGTTTTGGTAAATGGGTTTAAGAAGGATTGCGGGGAAAATCCGCAACAAACTTTTTAGCAGACAGCCTGACTCCAGCCAGGCAGATATGAGCCAGTGGGAAGATGAAATTGAACTGCTGGAAAATTTATCCCCGGTCATTCCGAATATCGAAGAGCAGAGGTACCTCACCGCCAAAAGGAAGGTGGCCGGCCTTTACTGGAATGGTCCGATCATGAGGATCCGGGGCTATTTTTACCTTGAAAATATCCCGTTGCATGATGAAGATCTCGTCAGGAAAAGGCTCGTCCTGATTGACGGGAAAAATAATAAAATTTATATTCCTTTATCCGATGTGTATATCGGCGAAATCGACGGCTCCCTTCCGGATGATGTAAAAGAACAGTACTACTGGGCGGGTTTTAAAGGGGAAGTCAATTTTTCTACAATCACGTCCAAAAACATGCCGCTTCCGGAGTCCGTATATAAAACCTATATTGATATAGACGCGCATGTCTCAGGCGTAAAAAGATATGTGAAACGGTATCCGCTCGGCAATATCGAACATTTTCTCGATCAAAAATTTTATACGGCCAAAATGGAATATTTCTCTGCACGGAAAGAATTGAAATATAATTTATTGGCCACTTACGATAAAGCGGAAAAAACGCTGAAAATTGAATCGACCAAGCTGAAAGACCTGGACCCGTCCGAGTACAATCTCGAAAAAATGAAAAAAGGCAGCATTTTTTACCGTTTCATGCGGTCAGTCGGATTCCGGACTTTATATAAAATTTTCAAACTGCTCCCACTAAAGGAAAAGAAAATCTTGTTTGCATCCGACAGCCGGGAAGACTTGAGCGGGAATTTTAAATTCGTATTTGATGAAATGGTCCGGCGCGGCCTCGAATTCGATTATCATTTTATGCTGAAAAAAGGGATCGCAGCGGAAAAATCGTACAAAGACATCGTCAAGCTCGCCTACCATTTGGCAACGTCCAAGTTCATCCTGCTGGACGACTTTTATCCGATGGTCTATCCGCTCAAGATCCGCAAAAATGCCGAGCTTGTGCAATTATGGCATGCGGTCGGCGCGTTTAAAACGTTTGGCTTCAGCCGGCTCGGGCGCCCGGGCGGACCATCGCCGAAATCGAAAAACCATCGCAATTACACGAAGGCGATTGTCAGCTCGCATAATATTGCCAAACATTATGCGGAAGGGTTCGGCATTGACATTGAGAAAGTCATCCCGACCGGCATCCCGCGGACCGATGTCTTTTTCGATAAGGCTTACCAGGAACAGGTAAAAACTTCGCTGTATGAGGAATATCCGTTTTTGAAAGATAAAAAAGTCATCATGTTTGCCCCAACATTCAGGGGAAACGGCCAACAGTCCGCCCATTTCCCGATGGAAGTGCTGAATTTGGACAAGCTTTACCATGAATTGAAGGATGAGTATGTCTTTTTATTTAAGATCCATCCGTTCGTGAAAAATGATTTTAGCATTCCGTACCAGTACAGCGACTTTTTCTATGACTTTTCGTCCTACCGTGAAATCAATGACCTGCTGTTTGTAACGGATATTTTGATTACCGACTACTCATCGGTTTGCTTCGAATTTGCTTTATTGAACAAACCTATGTTGTTTTTTGCCTTCGATGTGGAAGAATATGTGCGGAAGCGAGATTTCTACTACGATTACAAATCCTTTATCCCAGGCCCGCTGATCCGAAATACGGACGAAATGATTGAAACGATCAAAAAGGAACAATTCGATATTCATAAAATCAAACCGTTCGTCCAATACTTCTTCGACGACACAGACGGCAAATCCAGCGCCAGGGTTGTCGATCAAATTATTTTGAAGGAAAACTGGGAAGAGTAAAGTTGAGGGCTTGTCCGAGATGGTTGGGCAACCTTTTTATTGATGCTGCATTAATTAGACAGTTGGCGGCTTTGCGGGCTCCATTTTGTCTTGTTAGCCTTTTTATTTAGACAATTTACGGCCCCACTGGCTTCCTTTTGTCCTTTTAAAAAAATCAAAAAGGGGGCCCAGCCGTCAGCAGCCCCCCTTTTTTGATTGTCATTTCACAGCTGCCCCCTCCCGTACATAAGCAAATGCCTGTTCAAAGTCGGCAATGAGATCATCTGGGTTCTCGAGCCCGACCGACAAGCGCAGCAGGCTGTCGGCAATACCGCGTTTTCTCCGATCTTCAGACGGCATTGCGGCATGGGACATTTTCGCCGGGTAAGACAGGATCGATTCCACCGCTCCGAGGCTGACGGCAAAAACCGGAATTTTTACATGCTTGGTAAATGCCCGGAGCGCTTCTTCATTTTCCAGCTCAAACGACAGCACCGCGCCCGGCCCATCCGCCTGCCGCTTTTGCAGGTCATGCTGCGGATGATGCTCCAGTTCCGGGAAATGCACTTTGCGCACGAGCGGATGCGCATCCAAATAATGCGCGATTTGGATGGCCGACTGCTGCGACTGCTTAAGCCTTACATGCAATGTTTTCAACCCCCGCAGGACAAGCCACGCATCCTGGACGCCGAGCACCGCCCCGAATGAATTTTGCAAGAAACCAAGCCTTGCAGCCAATGCTTCGTCTTTCACAACGGCAAGCCCGGCGACAACATCGCTGTGCCCCGACAAAAATTTCGTCGCGCTGTGCAAGACGATATCCGCCCCGAGTTCGAGCGGCCTTTGCAAAGCAGGCGTTAAAAACGTATTATCCACGTACGTCAACGCGCCGATTTCTTTAGCGATTCCGCTTACCTTCCTGATGTCGGTCACTTTTAGCAGCGGGTTCGACGGGGTCTCCACATAAAAAGCTTTTGTATTAGGGCGGACAGCCTGCCGTACTTCTTCCAAATTGGTCATGTCGACAAACGTATGCTCAATGCCGAGCCGGGACAAGACTTCCGTCACCATCCGGAACGTGCCGCCGTACACATCTTCGGTAATGACGACATGATCACCCGCCGAAAGCAGCAGGAAGGCCGTCGAAATCGCGGCCATGCCGGAAGAAAATGCAAAGCCTCTCACGCCCCCCTCAAGTTCCGCGATCACATCTTCAAGCGCCTCCCTTGTCGGATTGAGCGAACGGCTGTAATCGTATTTCCCGAAATGATCCACATCGAACTGGTGGTAAGTCGAAGCATGCTGGATCGGCACGCTTACTGCTCCGGTTGCCGGGTCGATTTTATGGCTGTTATGTAAAAGCTTTGTTTGAAAAGAATAAGCGTTTGTCATCGCACTTGCACCCCTTCATGGATTTTGGCAAAAGCTTTTTCAATATCTGCGATTAAATCGCGCACATCTTCAATCCCGACCGAAAAGCGGAGCAGCCGGTTGTCAACGCCCGATTGGATCCGTTTTTCTTCCGGAATGTCGGCATGCGTCTGCGTTGCCGGGTAGGTGATAAAACTTTCCGTCCCGCCGAGGCTTTCCGCAAACGTGATCAAAGACAGGCCCCTTAAGAACGGATCAACCCATGCCTCATCCTTGATCCGGAAAGACAGCATCCCGCCTCTCCCCGGATAAAGCACATCGTCCACATCCGGATGCCCGTTCAGAAATTCCGCTACAGCTTTTGCATTTTTTTCATGCTTTTCCATCCTTAAAGCCAATGTTTTCATGCCGCGCATTAAAAGCCACGAGTCAAACGGGCTGAGCGTGGCGCCGGCGCCGTTATGGTAAAGGGCGAGTTGTTCGCAAATCTCTTCCCCTTTTGCGACAATCAGGCCGGCAAGCACATCGTTATGCCCGCCCAAATATTTTGTCGCGCTGTGGATGACAATGTCTGCGCCAAGTTTGATCGGCTGCTGCAAAAGAGGGGTATAAAAGGTATTGTCAACAATCAGCAAAATCCCGTATTTTTTGGCGATTTCAGCAACCGCGGCAATATCGGTCTGCTGCATGAGGGGATTGGTCGGAGTTTCGAGAAAAATGGCTCTTGTTTTCGGGGTGATTTCCTTCTCTATATTTTCCGGATGGCAAGTGTTTACATACTTACAACACAACCCCCATTTTTTATAGCCCTGCTCGAGCAAGCGGTATGTACCGCCGTATAAATCATCACTCACAATCCATTCATCGCCGGATTGGAATAAAGACAAAACGGTGAAAATCGCAGCCATGCCGGAACTGCAGGCAAATCCCCGGTCTCCCCCTTCCAGATCCGCAATCGTTTCTTCGAGCAATTGCCTTGTCGGATTGCCGGTGCGGGAGTAGTCATATCCGGTCGACTGCCCGATCCCTTCATGGCGGTAAGCGGTAGAAAAATATACAGGAGGGTTGACGGCGCCTGTCCTGTCTTCGCTGCGGTTTCCGATCTGTGCAAGTTTCGTTTCCGTATGGTACATGCTTGACACTCCTTCAAATGGTAAATAAAAAAGCCTTCTCCAATAAGAAGAAGACTTTTGCTTTTTATTAACACTCAGCCGTTCTTCTTATCTTTCAAGTTATGGTTCCATAACTTGCTGGACTTAGCACCTTTTCAATGTACATGCGCATTGAAGGTTGCTGAGGCTTCATTGGGCCATTCCCTCCACCTCTCTTGATAAGAACTATAATATTTATACTTTTCATTAAAATTATACCATTTTTTTGGATTCGTCAAGCTTTTTTATGAAAAAATTTTCTTTTGTCTTACTGTTTTAACTCCACTTTTTCGTATAAAAAATGCAGGGCGAGTTTTTCATAATCATACTGCCTGGACAAAATCAAATCGATGACTTCGCGGACTGCACCTTCCCCGCCGTTTTTTTCTGTGACATAATCAGCTTCCTGTTTGACCCATTTGGCCGCATTCCTTGGTGCGCACGAAAAACCGGCTTCACGCATGATCATAAGGTCGTTCAAATCATCGCCGATATAACAGGTTTCATCAAAAGACAGGCCGAACCGCGAAACAAGTTCCGTAAAAACGGTGAACTTGTCGCGGATCCCCTGGTGCACTTCATCAATCCCGAGTTCTTTTGCCCGGCGGCTGACAATGCCCGATTTACGCCCTGTAATGATGGCGAACCGGATACCGGCCGATTTTGCCAGCGTGATGCCCAACCCGTCCATGCTGTGGAACGCTTTCCATTCCTGCCCGTCTTCCTCCATGATGAGACGCCCGTCCGTCAGCACGCCGTCCACGTCCATTACAATGCATTTGATCTTCGCCATCCGCTATAGCCCCAGCCTCGTCAAATCCTGGATACGGAGCATTGCAACCGGTTTCTTCCCTGCCTTTACAACCGGAAGCACATTGAACGCGCGATCTTCCATGATCCGCAACGCTTCCGTCGCCAGCTGGCGGTCGCTGACAGAAACAGGATACTTTGTATACAGATCCGCCACTTTTTTATCGAGCACTTCATGTCCTTTCATCAGTTCACGCCGGATATCGCCATCCGTCAAAATCCCGATCAGCCGGCCTTCATCATCGATGACCGAAACCGCACCCGCACCCGCTTCCGTCATTATGAAAAGCGCATCTTTTATGCCCGTGTCGAGCGCAACAACAGGATTGACTTTTTTCCTCCTGACGACATGCCCGACCGTCAAAAGCAGGCGCCTGCCCAATGAGCCGCCGGGATGGAAAAGGGCAAAATTTTCCGGCGTGAACTCCCTCGCTTTAAGAAGGGCAATGGCGATTGCGTCCCCTAAAGCAAGCGTCGCTGTCGTGCTCGAAGTCGGTGCCAGGCCGAGCGGGCATGCTTCTTCGATCTCGCCGATGTCAACTACGAGATTCGAGCGCCGCGCCAGCGTCGATTTCCTCGAGCCGACAATCGCAATCATTTTTGCCCCAATCCTTTTAATGGAAGGGATGATGTTGAGGATTTCGGATGTCTCGCCGCTGTTGGAGATGGCAATGACGACATCGTTTTTCGTAATTTTACCAAGGTCGCCATGGAGCGCTTCCCCAGGGTGGAGGAAAAAAGCCGGGGTGCCGGTGCTCGCAAAGGTGGAAGCGAGTTTCCGCCCGATGATACCCGATTTGCCCATGCCGGTAAAAACGACTTTGTTTTCGCACGCCAAAATCATTTCAATTACTTCATTGATCCGGAAATTGATGCGGTCTTTCAGCTTTAAAATTTCATTGGCTTCTGTTTCCAGGACTTCGCGGATGCTTTCAACATAATTCACGCTTTGTTTCAAGTCTCTTAACATGTTTTTCGCCTCCGTCAAAGAATGTTCGCCGTGACCCGTTCTTTCACCAATCCGTCAATTTCCTGTATTGGTTTTAAAATTTCTTCCAGTTCATTGAGTTTGACCATATTCGGCCCGTCCGACCATGCCCGGTCAGGATCAGGGTGGACTTCCATAAACAGCGCATCAATGCCGGCCGCGGCGGCTGCCCTCGCCAGGTACGGCACGAATTCCCGCCTGCCCCCTGTTGAGGTGCCGTTGCCGCCCGGGATCTGGACGCTGTGGGTCGCATCAAATACGACCGGATACCCGAACCCGCGCATCCCCGGCAATGACCGCATATCGACAACGAGATTATTGTAGCCGAATGTTGAGCCGCGTTCCGTGAGCAGAATCTTGTCAGCTCCGGATTCTTCCAGTTTTTGAATGACATTTTTCATATCCCATGGCGCAAGGAACTGCCCTTTTTTCACATTGACCGCCTTTCCTGTTTTTGCCGCGGCCTGCAATAAATCCGTCTGGCGGCATAGAAAAGCGGGGATTTGGATGATGTCGAGCACTTCTGCAGCTGCTTCCGCCTGGTACAGCTCATGGATATCGGATGTGACGGGAATACCAAATGATTTTTTGACCCGGCTAAGGATCTCCAGCCCTTTTTCCAGCCCGGGGCCTCTTTTGGAAAAAATGGATGATCGGTTGGCTTTGTCGAATGAAGCTTTAAAAACGAAAGGAATACCGAGCCTGTCGGCAATGGTCTGAAGGGAGGCAGCCGTTTCCATGGCCAATGCTTCACTTTCAATGACGCACGGGCCGGCAATCAGGACAAACGGCGCGGATTGACCGAAAGAAATGCGGTCGTTCAGTTTAACGGTTTTCATGTTTTCACTCCTTATGTTCGGATTTTCACATCTGCCATGGCTGAAAAACTCCTTTTTTACTGCTCTGGTGGCGGTGAAACTTTGCGGAATTTTCACTTCCATCAACAGAGCCTTTTCCTTTTTAAGTTATTATCCCTTTTCCAACAAAAGATGACAAGAATTTTGTTAAGAATATTCACAAACTTTTTTAATTTCTTTGTCAGCATTTCTACCACCATACGCGTAAATATTAAAAAGAGTTCTGAGAAGCTTTTGCAGGCCCGTTCGAGCAAAAGTTTCCCGGGGAAACGGTCCTTAGAAGCTTTCTCAGAACTGTTCGAGTAAAATTTTCCCGGAGAAATGGTTCTGAGAAGCTTCAGGAGAAAAATTTCTGCTTAAGAGGGGCTTTTGGGACAACCCCACCCCCGGAACATTTATGCTTTTGCATGATTCAACTTCCTGCGTGCAACCAGCTTTCTGGCTTTTCCGCCAAAATCAACAGCGGCACAAAAAGAGCCAATGGGTGAACGGTACCGGATATGTGCCGAATATGCCTTGCATAAACGGCGTATAAATCAGGAACGCCGTAAGCGCCAGTTCAAAAATGACGCCGTAATTCAGGAGCCGGTTGGACAATAGCCCGATGCTGAACATGGACGCAACCTCGGTGCGGCATGTAGTCCCCTCCTTCCAAGTAAATCAAGTCCCCGGACACCAATTCCCTTGCCAGGATTTTTTGCTGATGCCCGTTCCGGATCACTTTCACATAAGAAGGCAGCATTTTTTTCAGGCTTTCCGTTGCTTGTTCCGCTTTAAATTCCTGCCAGAAACTGAAGACCGCTTTCATGATGATAACGAGAATAATCGCCCATCCGAGCTCCGGCATGCCTCCAATAAAGGATAAATACTCGCAACCAGAGCAGGACTGCCAGCAAGAGGGGGAAGTTGGCGATAAATCTTGCAAAAAGCGATGTGTTTTGCTTCCGCAATTTCGTTGTAGCTGAATTTTTCAAGGCGCGATGCCGCTTCGGCCGCCGTCAGCCCTTTATCGGTCGTGCTCAATGCTTTAAACAAGTTTTCCGCTTTTTGTGTTACGATATCCTCCGTTTTCATGTGAGGCCGCCCCCGTTAAAATGATGCATGAAACTACAAGTATTCGAAAGCGCTTTCTATACTGGCTGCATCTACTTTTCCGTTGAAAACAATTTTTTCCTTACCAATTCTTTTTCACCAATTGAGGCAATTGGGAAACGTATT
>NZ_BKZR01000047.1:0-24066 GCF_008974225.1 Weizmannia acidilactici
TAATTAAAGCAGCTTAGCTCTAAATTAGCCGGGGTAACCGCAGTGGTGACAAGGGGTTTGCACGATTTTCGTACTTTCAAGTTTTAGTATATGATTTTACCGGATCAGCGCAACCGGTTTCACACAATATCCATAAACCGGTTGCAAGATTGGAATCTGCTGCATGTAAAACACTGCCGTTAACTGATTTCAAATGGCAGAATGATTTTACGCGGTGGCTCTTCGCCCCCCTTATTTTCCTTATCTGTAAAAAGCAGCTCGACAGCTGCAGAACCGAGATTTTCCGGAAATAAATTGATCGAATGAAACTGATGATTTGCCAATTGTAAAATAAAAGAATGATTAAAGCTTACAGCCGGTATGCTTTTGCCAGGATGGGCGCACTGCCAATGATGGTAAAATTCAAAACCGATCATGTCATCAGTCGCCATGATACTATCAATTTCCGGATGCTGCCGGATAAACTCCACCGTTATGCCGTCATTGTTTTCCTTTTGAAGGCGGTAAATCAGTGGGGAAACGCCACGTCTTAAAATGGCTGCCTGAAAGCCTTCCCGCCTGCTGCGCTCATAAGGCCATTCATGGGAAGATTCGACAAAAACCGGGTGTTTCGCCCCTAAATGCCCAAGCAAGTATTCTGTTCCAGCAATACCAGCTTGATAATTATTATTGTCTACATAAAAATCATTTTTATCTTCAACCGGCTCGCCGATAATGACAAAGCGCAATGCCTTTTTTCGCAAGTATTCTGTTACCGGATCGCCTGCATAGGAATACAGTAAGATAAATCGCTTTACTTTCGCCTGTTCAACCATAGATTTCACGTTCTCAAAAACTTGTTCTGTGTGATCACCAATCGCAACTGACAGAACGTAGTGGCGAGGGGCCAGCTGTTTGTTGATGCCCCGTAAAATATCAATATAGAAAGGATTCCCCTGTACATTGTTTTCAGCTGCCGGAAATACAACCCCTACGACGTTTGCCTCACCAAGCGTTAAATTTTTGGCATTATAGTTCGGCATATAACCTTCCGCGGCTGCGATGGCTTGGATGCGCTGTCTTGTCTTTACGCTGATGCGCGGATTATTATTCAAAGCCCGTGAAGCAGTCGAAACGGAGACATTTGCTTTTTTCGCAATATCCCGAATGGTTGTCATCTAAATCACCTTTCTTCAGGAAAAATAACTGAATAATCGGATCGATGCAGAGCTCTTAGATAGATTTATTTTAAGCAATTATTCATAGAAATCATAGACTGAATACATGATTTTTAAATTATTTATTCATAGGGTAAGCAATGTCAGCCGACGCACAATTGACATCCAGGATCAGTTTCCCTTTGTTCTGCTTTTCTGCAGTAGAACCGGATTCACTGTGACTTTCCAAACCGGGGTTAGAAGGATGGTTTCCTTCATCATCATGATTGTCATGATCGCCATCTCCCCCCTCTATACGGTTTGTTTCATCTCAGGATTTCTGCACAGAAAAAACACACTTTTGTTTTATCTTATTTATATATTGAAGGAACTCAAGGAGGGAAGCATGATGAACTGCTGTGGCGGAGGTAATCATAATCACTCAGATCATAAAGAGAATGCACATTCGAATAATGGGGGTGCCGGTTCACAGATCTTAAGTGTTTTGATGGCACTTGTCATTGTCGCCAGTATCTTTTACTGGATCAATTAAAGCATTTCTTATGTAAAAAGGGCCGGACACATTCTGGCCCCTTTATTTACCTTCTTACAACTCAAACAAGCTTACACTGCAGCAAATTGCCCCACTCCCCTTCTTACGTCATGAAGCAATGGATGCCGTACCATTAATGGAATAAGCCTGAAACGATTCAACCACTCCTCATAACCCCCCAATAAAGCTCCAAAAAATGGGGAAAATGATGAGGAGATCCGGTAATTACAACGACCCTATTGGACAGAATAATCCATAGAGCTGAAATTATTCACGGAAATGGTGACAATTATCGGATGAAGTACAGAACTTCTACTTTGCATAAAAAATGGCATAAAAAATGATTGATTGAAAACTGTAACATTTTACTTGACGCTTACAGAAACAAAGATAGCCGTACTTTTTCCAAAAACCGGTGAAAAATTTGAACACCATTCCTTGACATAGTATAGGTGGGTATGGTATATTGAGGGCGTGAAGGAGGCGGTGAGATGGAGGAATTGAAGATGGATTCCGAGAATGATGCTTCCGTTTGCCCTGCTCATACAAGTGAACGGAAAAGCCATCATTCTGAACAAGTCAAAAAGAACCTCATAAGCCGTTTAAACCGGATTGAAGGGCAGGTAAGAGGCGTAAAAGGCCTCATTGAAAAAGATACGTATTGCGATGATGTCATTACCCAAATTTCTGCCATCCAATCAGCTCTGAACAGTGTATCCAAAATCCTTCTTGAAGGCCACTTAAAAAATTGCGTGGTGGAACGGATCCAAGAAGGAGATATGGATGTTTTAGATGAGTTTTTAGTTACAATTCAAAAAACGATGAAAAAATAAAGGAGAGATCTTGAATGGAAAAAGTAACTTTAGACGTACAAGGAATGTCTTGTGAACACTGTGTGAGAGCCATCAAAGGCAGTGTCGGTGAATTAGCAGGAGTCAGCAAAGTAGATGTCCATTTATCCGAAGGAAAAGTTGACGTGGAATTCAATCCAAACGAAGTAACGCTTGAAAAAGTAAAAGAAACCATTGAAGATCAAGGTTATGAAGTAGCTTAATTTCATAGGAATGGAGCTGTGCTGAAAGGCACGCTCTCTTTTTTCAAAAAAATATACCTGTATAGGGTATAGGATATTGATAGGAGGGAATCATATGGCCGCAGAATTACAAGCAAAGCAGGCAAAAAATGCGGAAAAGAATATCACTTTTGGCATTACTGGCATGACATGTGCGGCATGCGCCAATCGGATTGAAAAAAACCTGTCCAAGGTAGAAGGCGTCAAAAAGGTAAATGTCAATCTGGCTACAGAAAAAGCTGCGATCCAATATGACCCGAAACAAGCCTCGATTGAAAGCATAATTGAAAAAGTGAAAAAAACAGGCTACGGTGTACAGGAAGAAAAAGCAAAGTTTGATATTATTGGCATGACATGCGCAGCCTGTGCCACAAGGGTTGAAAAGGGTTTAAATAAAGTGGATGGTGTCATCAAAGCGTCCGTTAATTTGGCAATGGAAACAGCAAATGTAGAATACATTCCCGGGCAAGTAAGTGTTGATCAGATGATCGCGGCTGTGAAGAAGGCCGGTTATGATGCAAAATTAAAAGGAGAGTGGAATGAAGACTACGAAAAAAATGCGCGTGAAAAAGCCTATAAAATACAGCGGAATAAATTTTTGATTGGAGCCATCATTTCCATTCCTTTCCTAATCCAAATGGTATCTGACCTTGTCATGCATTATGGCGGAGGATTTTCTTTTCACATGAATCCCTGGATTCAACTCATACTGGCAACGATCGTCCAATTTTTTGCAGGCGGCCATTATTACCGTGATGCTTATCATGCAGTGCGGGGCGGAAGCGCAAATATGGCGGTTCTCGTTGTACTCGGCACTTCTACTGCTTATTTATACAGTTTGATTATCACAGTACTTGGAACCGGACATGAATTGTATTTCGAAGCCTCTGTGATTGTCATCACCTTAATCATACTTGGAAAACTGCTGGAAACAAGGGCAAAAGGCCAGACATCGGACGCGATCAAAAAATTGATGGGCCTTCAAGCCAAAACAGCCCATGTCATCCGTAACGGACAGGAAGCAGATATTCCGATTGAAGAGGTTGTAGAAGGAGATATATTATTTGTGCGTGCCGGCGAAAAAATCCCGGTTGATGGCGTGATCCTTGAAGGAAGCTCCTCCGTTGATGAATCGATGCTTACAGGTGAGAGCATGCCGGTCAGCAAAAAACAGGGGGACCAAGTCATAGGTGCAACCTTGAATAAAAACGGTTCCTTTACCTTCAAAGCTACAAAAGTCGGGAAAGATACAGCCCTTGCGCAAATCGTCAAATTGGTGGAAGAAGCCCAAGGATCAAAAGCACCAATCCAGCACTTGGCGGATAAAATTTCCGGGATCTTTGTGCCGATTGTTATTTTGATTGCCCTTGCGACTTTCACAGTAACCTTTTTTGTAGCAGGGTTTACCCCGGCCTTAATCAGCATGGTTGCCGTATTGGTCATCGCTTGCCCATGTGCATTGGGTTTAGCGACACCGACCGCGGTCATGGTTGGTACCGGTAAAGGAGCAGAAAACGGCGTTTTAATCAAAGGTGCTGGACATCTTCAAAATGCCCAGCGTATCACAACCGTTGTCCTGGACAAAACAGGAACGATTACAAAAGGGCAGCCGGAAGTAACAGATATCATTTCGTTTGGCAACCTAAAAGAAGAGGAACTGCTGCAGATCGCAGCAACAGCAGAAAAAGGCTCTGAACATCCATTAGGTGAAGCGATTGTAAAAGGTGCGAAAGAAAAAGGCTTGGCTTTGAAAGAAGCCATTCACTTTCAAGCTGTACCAGGACACGGTATTCAGGTTGAGGTAGACGGCCGGCATGTGATGATCGGGAATAAGAAAATGATGCTGGATCACCAAATTGATATCCAAAATGCAGCAAGCAAAATGGAAAAACTGGAAAGCGAAGGGAAGACCGCGATGTATATCGCAATCGGCCAAACGCTTGAAGGGATTATTGCAGTGGCGGATACTGTAAAAGAAACATCTGCCGAAGCCATCCGGCAGTTGAAAAAAATGCATATTGAAGTGGTCATGATTACAGGGGACAACCGTCGTACAGCGGAAGCCATTGCGAAACAAGTCGGCGTTGACAGGGTATTGGCAGAAGTATTGCCGGAAGATAAATCCAAAGAAGTGGAAAAACTGAAGAAAGACGGAAAAACTGTGGCAATGGTTGGGGACGGCATTAATGATGCGCCTGCCCTTGCAGCTGCAGACGTCGGTATTGCGATCGGAACAGGGACTGACGTTGCGATGGAAGCTGCAGATATTACCCTGATGAGTGGAGATCTTATCGGCATTGTCAATACGATTCGCTTATCAAAAGCTACGATGCGGAAAATACACCAAAACTTATTCTGGGCATTCGCTTATAATGTCGTATTAATTCCGGTTGCAGCGATTGGCTTGTTGAACCCGATTTTAGCAGGCGGCGCCATGGCCTTCAGCTCTGTATCTGTTGTCGGTAATACACTGTTCTTAAGAAAATGGAAACCTGTTCAAGCACATTAAGAGCAGTATAGAAACCTGTTCAAGCACATTAAGAGCAGTATAGAAACCTGTTCAAGCACATTAAGAGCAGTATAGAAACCTGTGGATGATTATAATGGATAATCATCCACAATTTTTTCTTCTTTATGCAAAGAAAACGTGAACTTTTATTTTATAAATACCTGTACTTTCTTAATTTGGGTTAATCTACCAATTGAAAAACAACATTTTGAAGCATTAAATCACCCTTTATACCTTGAAATACTTAAAACTATTTCTATATGTAACTGGCACTTTTTTTGTTTTAATAAAGGCAGTTCTACAATCAAATTAAAGTGAAACTGCCTTCTGTTGATATATCTGGTTGGTTTATTCTGAGTAGTTCACTTTTACAAGTCCTTTACGACTTCCTCATCCAGTATTGCCTTCCTCTTCTCCCAATCCGGCATCAGTGAAAAGAGCATTTGATAAAAATTGTCGCTATGGTCGTTGTATTTAAAATGAATAAGTTCATGCAGAACGACATAGTCAATACAGTATTTTGGTGCTTTAATGAGTTCAGAATTCAAAAGGACCATGTTTTTCTCCGTTAAAGCCGATCCCCAACGTGCTTTCATTAACCGAACATCAATACTTGGCTTCTCAACTCCGTACTTTTGTACCAATGGATACATCTTTTCAAGGGATTCATTAAATGTTAGTTGGGCTTTTTCTCGGTACCACTCATCCAGCAATTTTGCTTTTCGGCTTCGGTTTTCAGTATCCTTTACATACATGTAGATGAAGCCCCGAAAGTATTTCACGGTTTCTTCTTCCGTTGTCTTTTGCACCCGCAAGCGGTATTGCTTCCCCAAATATTTAAAGGTTTCTCCGCTGACATATTCCCTCTCACTCTGTTTTAAAGGCTGGACTTCTTTAAAATGCCCTACATTTTTTAGAATCCACGAGCCTTTTGATTTTACAAAGTCCGTAATAAATTCCAGCGGTACTCTGTCATTCGCCGTCACTTCAATCGTCATGTCCGGTTTGACGTGGAGATTTACGTTTTTCACCTTTTTCCGCTTTATGACGAAATCAATGGCTCTATTGGCGTATTCAATCTGATGTTTTTCCATGCTGCACCTGCCCTAGTAACGCCTTAAAGCGACGGTTTTAATTTGCTCAATGATTCTATCAATCGTATCAAAGTCGATATCCAAGCCGTACTTTTCCTTAAAATCAAAAAGGAGATCATCTAATTCCTGAGCAATTCTGTTGTGGATTTCCAGATTATCATGCCAATCCACTTTTTGGTGTTCCCTTATTATTTCATCCATTTGATAAGCCAGTTCACCGATCGAATTTGCATCGTAGCTTGCTGCTTCATCGGTTACTTCATTCAGGATGTCCTTTGTTACTCCATAAAAGGCCTGGGCATTGCGGTTTTCCCGGATGACATCCGGATAGCGTTCCGTCGATTGCCCGCTTTGATAATCCTTCATAATGTCTTTCATCCGATTCAAATACTCCGCCTCGGAAATGCGTTTGTCACGATATTCCTGAATAGCTTCTTCGATCCGTTCGGAAAACTTTTTATAATAGGCTGGATTTTCATCCCACTTCGTTTGAAGACTTTTTGTTAAACGAGTCCGGATGGCATCCGCTTTCGCTCGCTTGGAACCGAGCCGTTCGATTTCTTCTTCAAACGCCTTGGCATTGAGTATGTCAACGGGATTGGTGATCCGAATGACTTCTTCCGCCGCAATATAATTGTCCATGAGTTTCTGCATTTTGGCTTCATATTCTTTATGGTCAATGGTATCCGAATAACGCAGCTTCACGCTTTTCCGCAAATCCTGGAAAAACTTAAAGTCCGTTTTGTATGTTTGCAATTCCTCCGGAGGCAGGGTGTTGTAAATTTTCTCCGACTCCAAAGCAATGCCAAGATTTCTGCCAAAATGGCTTAAAACCCCATAAAAGTTTTCTCGGCGTTCTTCATCTTCCAGCCACACTTCATACGCTTCTCTGTCATTTTTATTCTTAATCGGTGCAAAGATTTGCAGTAAATCGGAATGATGCTGCCGTAATGATCCGATGATACTAATGACGTCGTAGATGGCCCCTTTTAAATCTTCCGGATCAAAGTTTTCCAGCCCCGCCCCGGAATACATTTGCATCGCCTGATCGAGTTTTTCCAACAGGCCACGATAATCAATGATGAGCCCATAGTCTTTCCCTTCATAAAGACGGTTGACCCGGGCGATCGCCTGCAAAAGCGTATGCTCTTTCAACGGCTTGTCGACGTAAAGCACGGTGGCCCGAGGAGCATCAAAGCCCGTCAACAATTTATCAACGACAATCAACAGATCCAACTCATCCCCGTTCACAAATTCATCTTTGATGGCATCTTCATATTTTTCCGCTGTACCGTAGCGATTCATCATTCGTTTCCAGAAACGCTGAAATTAAAGGTCCATTTTTGCTTCAAAGCTTTGGACACCTCGTATCATACCAAGGAGGCTCTTTTTTGTGCAAACCTCAAATTTCCTTCATTACAGGAATGCTTCTTTTTTCCTTCATATACCAACTTAATATCAGCCGGAACCAACTCTTTTACTATGAAGAAGAAGAAAGAAACAGCTACACCACAGTAGATACTGACTTTTTAGCAGAGGGAAAGACTTAAAAACAGATAAACGCCAACTTTTTTACATGGATGTTTCTGCTTACCTTAAATATCCAAAAGTTGACGGTATAAGTTGTCCATGCTTTGCTGGGTAAATTGTCCACTAATGTGATTTAATAAACGAGCTGTTCATTATGGTGAAAATACATAGTTTTGCAGAACGGTTTTTCCGTAGCAACTTTATATGGAGTGGCGGGCATGATAACCAATTTTGGTGAAGCCAATCCTAGAAGGTTCTGGCTTCCTGGCTAGAGAAGCATGCCCGCAGATGCTCCATGTCAAGTTGCTTATATACACTTTAGCAATGCAAAACTATGTATTTTCCCGTACTATTTTAAGAACGGTCCACATAGTGCAAAGTCGAAAATCGTTGTCCAATTCGAACTCTAAAATACTCCCATTTGGACAACCTTAGCATCAATGC
Organism: Weizmannia acidilactici; assembly: GCF_008974225.1. Classification (NCBI taxonomy): domain Bacteria; kingdom Bacillati; phylum Bacillota; class Bacilli; order Caryophanales; family Bacillaceae; genus Heyndrickxia; species Weizmannia acidilactici. Next base: position 8,339 of record NZ_BKZR01000047.1, read on the forward strand.
TAATTTTAGGGTGAAAATTATTAAAAGCTGGACATTTTATCAAATCAAAAAATCATTTGAAATCGCAGGATGCCAGTGATTGGACACCTTCACCGTCAAAACACGGCATTTTGCACCGTCAACTTTTGGACAATATAGCTTAGTAGTAACAGTTACCTATTATTGAAGATGATGTTTACGGTGATTTATGGTTTGATGAAAAACCGCCTCCTTGAAAGCTAATGATGACCAAGGTCTGGTTCTCTATATTGGTAGCATGTCTAAAACTCTTGGGCCCGGTCTCCGAATTGGCTGGATTGTCGGACCGGAACCTGTCATTGATCGACTGGCAGATATTAAAATGCAGACTGACTACGGTTCCAGTTCCTTATCACAGTACGTAGTCGCAGAGTGCCTGTCCAGTGGGTTTTATGACGTGTACATAAGAGAAATCAGGATGGAATTAAAATTGCGTAGGGATTGTACGCTTGAACTCCTAAATAAACATTTTAAAGAAATCGCCACTTGGAATTTACCTGCAGGCGGCTTTTATATATGGCTTACGCTTAAAAAGCAAGTATCTATGCAAAAATTGTTTCAATCTGCCCTCCGTGAAGGAATTTTATTGAACCTCGGGAACATTTATGACAGCATTGACCATTCCCATATTCGTCTGTCAGATTCATATTCTACATTTTATCAATTGGAAAAAGGACTGAAAAATTGTCAGAGATCATAGGGAGTATGGATCAAGTTTAGATTAAACTAATGAACCGATAACCAATTCCTACTACTTGCTGGATAAGCGATTGAAGAAAAGTGAGCAAAAGAAAAACTGACCCCATTTTGAATCCATTCTGAGTTTATATTGAAATTAACCGGAACTAAATGTGATCCGGATGACTCAATTCTTCTACAGAATTAGCTCAATTCCCTGCCGAGCTATTACCGGCTATTTAGAAGGGGGACTGAAATCGTTAGGTAGATAACTGAATGTATCTCACATAGAAAAAGACTTTGGGCTAATCCAAGTCTTTTTCCTTATATTTTCTTTTTATCGAAGTTAATGTTGATAAAAACAAGAGTTATCATTTCACTTCAGTAGAAAGCAAACTGTAAGAATACGAATCATAAAAGTTGCCATTTACATAAGTCCAATGGCGTAAAATACCCTCTCTTATGAAGTTGAACTTCTCCAACAATTTCCATGAAGGAATGTTTTCCAAGAATACATATGCCGAAACTCTTTCTAAGTTCCACTCTCTAAAGACTTCTTCCAAAAATAGTTCTAACATTTCAGATGCTAAGCCTTTTCTCTGATATTCAGGTGACACAATATAATCAATTTCTGCCCGTCTATTCCTTGCATTATATCTTTTCAAAGTGATGATCCCAACAAAGTCTTCTTTATCTTTTAAATAAGCTGCATATCTAACTCCGGTTCCTTCTTCTTTCATATGTATATTTTGTTTTATAACTTCTAATACTTCCTGTTTACTTTTTGCAGGCGTTCTTCCAAAGAATTTCATCACTTCCTGGTCTGAATATAACCTGAATAAGCCATCCAGGTCTTTTCCTGAAATATTTTTTAAAATTATTCGATTGCTTGATATTAAGGACAATATTTTTCCCTCCAACTTAAATTAAATCTTTTTTGAATTTTACCATATTTTTCTCCTTAAAACTTTTATTTAGACTTAAAAAGCCGGATACATGTTGGATGCAGCTTGATTGTGTGTATCTTGCTATTGAGTTGGGCTGACAGTAATCCAGATATAGGCATGTTCTTCTGCTGAAGCAGAGCAAAGAACTATATCCAATCTTCTATACACCAAATCGTTTTCATTTTAGTATCTATCCGGACTTTTTTGCCGATTGCAATAGGGTGCATGGGATGTGTATGACACATATCAACTTCAGCCAATATTGGAATGTTTTTTCCATCCAGTTGTTCCAGTAAAAGGTCAATTGGTCTTCTCCCTGTCCCTAAATCATCAAAACGCTCATATTTTCCAAGTATAATCGCCGCAATTTTTTCAAAAATACCATGCAGTTTCAACATCGCAAAATTCTTTTCCACGATCGAGGCATTTTTCATACTATCCTCGATTAATAAAATATCGCCTTTATGAATTGTTGGAAAGTATTCAGTCCCAATGAAGCCATACATTGCGTTATTATTGCCGCCCACTAACCGTCCTTCTGCAATTCCGTCATTAAACCCAAGCCATTCATTTGAATAAAAGGTTTTTTCTCGTGTTTTTTCTAACCAGTTAACAGGTTCATCCGACCAAAACTCAGCCATTGGGATTTTATATGGTAATTCCTGTTCTTCACAAAAATAAGATTCAAAAAATTGGTATGTCATATTGACTAAAGGTTCAAATTCCCCAAAGGAAGGTACTAACGCTGGTCCATAATATGTAGGTATACCTGTCTTCGCATACAAAGCCAGTAAGATTGCTGTAGCATCAGAATAACCAACAACGAGTTTGGGATTTGTGCGGAACGCTTCGTAGTCAATATAAGGAAGTAGACTATTTGAATTGGTTCCGCCAATCATTGACATAATCATTTTGATTGAGGGATCTCGTAACAATTCATTTAATTCTTCAGCTCTTGCTTTAGGTGTTCCTGAACGATAACCTTCAATCTGATTTGTTAAACTCCCCTCCACTATTTGAAAGCCTTTTGACTCAAGAAATGCTTTTCCACGCTCATATCTAACTTTTGCTGTAACGGAAGCTGGAGAAGATGGTGTAAAAATACCAATCTTATCGCCTTTTTGCAGTTTCCTCATAACGTTTTTTCCTTTCAATATCTCTAATGCCACATCTAATTCATTTAGTATAAATATAATTATACAAGACTTTCCATTCAAAATGTTCTTTATTCATCTTCATTTTTCGCTACGAAGTCTCCTGTAAATGGTTTAATCAAACGTTTGGTTGAAAAAGCGACCAGTATGCTTTCCAACTTGCATTGCTGCTGTTGTTGAAAGTTTCTCTACCCCTCCCCATTTTCAATTTCTTAGAATTACGGTCTCAGCTACAAGAAATCAACTAAGTCACAGTTTTAGATCTTCCTCTTCTTTTTTCTTCTTTCTCTCTTTTTCTCTTTTTCTTTCCTCTACTATATTCAACTGCTAAAAAGTCGGTTCCCGCCCAAATCCCCCCTCACCCCCACTCCCCCAAGGCTCCAATCCCATTTCTATGCCTCAAGGCAATGTTAAAAAGTGGTTCCTAAAACACCTGATTTTTTACCAGAAATTAGGAGGCTATGTTGTACGGAATAGTCTGGAAATGTTAAAAAGTTCTTCCTTGAACGGAACAGAAAAAAGACGGGAAACAATGTCGGAGAAAAAGAAAAAAGATTGGGAAAATCCTTTGGATTTTTAAACAGGGGACATAGATGAAGAAAGATTGAAGAACGCTTGAACCCTTGCCGGAAAAGGGCTTGAGGCAGATTGGGCAAAAGAAAAACTGGACCCGAATTGGATCCAGCTTGAGTTTGATTGCCCGTGAATTGGGACTAAAAGTGACCCGGAAATAGCCATTTTCTCCCGCTGAATTGGCCGGATTCCCTACCGGTTGGGTACCGACTTTTTAGCATGGAAACCATTTATTTTGGCAGGAAAATATCTCATTAGATCCCCATTTCCCATTGATTAATCCGTTGTTTTATTCAATAAGTTCATGCGATAATCAAGATAAAACCAACTTGAAAGGCGATGATGATGTGCAAAGTGATGGCAGAAATGAACCAAAGGTCAATTATAATACTGAGTTTATTGATTTACAGACAGTTGCCGACTATTATGATATAGATGGTGAAACCGTAAAAAACTGGATAAGGGAAAATCAGATTTCCGGAAAACAACTGAAATCAGGCGAATACTTAGTATCAAAAGAAGAATTTGAATACCTTAAAAAGAAAAGGGATCAAGATGATACACAAAAAGACATTCATGAACTATTAGGTGATGATTATTCTGATGATTGGGAAGTGGAATTCGAAGAATAAAATATCGCTGAAAATGCAATATTTTTATATTCCCACCTACACACTTTCCGCTTTCAATACTCACTTTTTTTACAACGGAAACCACCTTTTTAGCACTTGAGAAGAAGTTGATAGCAACGTTTTTGAAACATACCGAACTAAGAAAAACTCTAACCCTTTTCAAACCATACAAAAGGAAGCGGACTATTTCTCTTTCCAAAAGAGTCAATCACTCAATAAAATCAACCTGGTCGAGCTTCGTCAAAATACAGCTCCAAAAGGTACATGTTACCATTACTGCAAATCTAAAACTTGGCCCAAACGGTTCAACAAATTCAAAGGCACCTCAAAAACGGGTGCCTTTCCCTATCCTACTTTACATGTTCCCGGTACATGGAGCGATTTTTCCCGTAGACGAGCCGCAACCTTATCTAACTCATAACTATATACAGGGTTATGTTTCGGTCATCCTGATTTTTGTAATATTCACCCCCCCCTTCATGATCTCCACAAATCATTATTCTAATATTATGGAATTGACTTTAGACAAAACGGTAATTACTTTTACCGCTCTTTCCTGCAATTTTCTCATCATTTTTGCCTGAGTTTTTATTTCCTTTTTGACAAAAGTCAAAACTGGAGCAAGTCATCCGCTCATTCTTACAGTTTAATATTCGTATTATGATTCGTTATATATACATTAAGGAAGACTCAAACAAGGCATATTGGAAAAGTTTAAATAGATACGATGAACAGCCCCTTGCTAGAATAAATGTAGCTATGTGCCTGATTTTCTTACTCTTTATCGGAATTTCTTCTACTTCAACTTTGCTTTTCATTTTTTCTCTTTGTTATCAATGTAGGGAGGGAACAATAGGAAATCCTTTGAAAAGATCATATAGAATTTGTCGATGTTGCTATCGTCGCTTAGGGAAGAAGTTAATAACAGTAGGGCACCTTCTTTTTTCCCTCATGTACCAACATATTATCAGCCGCAACCAACTCCTTTACTGTAAGGAAGAACAAATTATCAGCTATCCACCAGTAGATTCCGACTTTTTTTACAGAAGGAGCAACTTATTTACAGTAGGTACATACTTTTTTACATGAGAACCAACTAAATAACAGAGACAAAAAAATGAAATCCTAGAGGAATGTTTTTAAGGTAAAGGGTAAAGATTTTCTACTAAGAACCCTGCTGATTTATTCTATGTGGAAACAACATTATTAGCTTTAAGAAAGCAAAACCCTCTCTTGAAATGGATGGACAAAATTTTGATTGAAACATGTTTGGAATGGGATTGATCATTACTTAATCATGATTAATTATCACTAACTTATAAAAATTGAAGTTTCGGTATTTAGCTGTTATTTACTTGGAATTTTCCCTCCTCACTCCCTCACCCCCCTCAAACCCTTGCGGCTCTAAGCTCCACGCCCTCTTTTTTCCTTCTTTCTTCTGTTATTAAGTTCTTCCCTCAAAGGCCCATCTTTCCTCCAATATCCCCTCTTTTTTCCGCTCTGGCTTGTATCGAATATTCTGCAAATGTAAAAAAATTCGTACCGAACAGAGAAAAGAATCAAGAGAAAATAATGGAAAAAATGATTAAAAACTATTGAAAGAGACATGGAATCATATTGAATTTGATATTGTGAAGATACCAACTGGAACAGTGTTGGACACCCCGTAAACCCACTATTGACAAGGGATTGAGGAATTATTGGACAAAACAAAAAGACTGGACCACTATTGGATCCAGCCTGAATTGGTATTGATTTAACGATTGAATAAATAATTGTCTGCCCGTTCTTTTCTCCCCACGCTCTTTTCTCTAATGTACCGACTATTTAACAGCAGGTACCAACTTTTTAGCATGGGTACGGACTTTTTAGCAGGGAGATAAAACTTGGCTTTCCCCAGGCCTTTTTTTATTCAACTGTAACCGATTTGGCTAAATTCCTCGGTTTATCGACGTCGCAGCCGCGGTGCAGGGCCGCATAATAAGCAAGCAGCTGCAACGGTATAACAGAGATAAGAGGTGTTAACAGTTCGTGTACTTTCGGAATGATGAAACGGTCGCCTTCCTCGTTCAAGCCTTTCATGGAAATGATGCAAGGGTTGGCGCCACGGGCAATGACTTCTTTCACATTACCGCGGATGCTCCAGTTGACATCTTTTTGCGTTGCGAGGGCGACAACCGGTGTACCTTCCTCAATCAGCGCAATCGTGCCATGCTTCAGCTCGCCCCCTGCAAATCCTTCCGCTTGAATATAAGAGATTTCTTTGAGCTTCAACGCGCCTTCAAGGCAGACAAAATAATCGAGCGAACGACCGATGAAGAAGCAGTTACGCGTCACGGTCAAATAATCATATGCCATTTGTTCGACTTCTTCTTTTGACCCGCACAGCACTTCCATCGCATTTGCAACAAGGCCAAGCTCATGGACGAGGTTAAAATCTTCGCTGTAGCCGCGCGATTTCGCTGCCACATCGGCAAGGATCGCCAGGACAGCAATCTGGGCGGTATACGCCTTTGTCGATGCCACCGCAATTTCAGGTCCGGCATGAAGCAGCAAAGTATAGTCCGCTTCACGGGACAAAGTTGATCCTGGTACATTGGTTATTGTCAGCGCCTTGTAGCCCATTTCTTTGACTTTCACAAGCACAGCGCGGCTGTCAGCTGTTTCGCCGCTTTGCGAAATGAAAATAAACAGCGGTTTTTCCGAAAGCAACGGCATATTATATACAAATTCGCTCGATACATGGACTTCAACCGGGATTTTTGCGAGTTTTTCAATCAGCTGCTTCCCGACAAGGCCGGCATGATAACTTGTACCGCAGGCAATGATATAATGCCGGTCCGCCTGCGTTACGGCATCAATAATTTGGCTGTAGATGGAAAGCCTGCCATCAATATCCTGATACGCCTGGATAATTTTCCGCATCACAAGCGGCTGCTCATCGATTTCTTTCAGCATATAATGCGGATATGTGCCTTTTTCAATGTCACTTGCATCGATTTCCGGTTTGTACGGCTTGCGGCTGACTATTTCACCTGCCAAATTTTGGATGGTGACATGCTCGCGGGTGAGCATGACCATTTCTTCGTCCATTAGCTCAATAAACTGGTCTGTCACTTGCAGCATAGCCATTGCATCGCTCGCAACCACGTTAAAGCCGTCTCCGACCCCGACAAGGAGCGGGCTTTTCTTTTTCGCCGCATAAATGGTGTTTCCGTCCTGTTCATCCAAGAGGGCAAGGGCATAAGAACCTTTCAAAAGCAGCAGCGTTTTCCGGAAAGCTTCCGCCGTCGGAAGGCCGTCCTGCACAAATTTTTCCACCAATTGCACGATGATTTCGGTGTCCGTATCGCTCTTTAAAGCCACATCCGGGAGATACTCTTTTTGCAGCAATGTATAGTTTTCAATCACACCGTTGTGCACAAGGGTAAAACGTCCGGATGCGCTTTGGTGCGGATGGGCATTTGCCCTGCTTGGCGCGCCGTGGGTTGCCCAGCGCGTATGGCCGATGCCGGTTGTAGCCGAAACATTCGGGTCGACTATATGGCGGAGGTCTTCAATCCGCCCTTTTTCTTTGAAAACATGTACGCCCGCTTCGTTCCGGAGTGCGATCCCCGCCGAATCATAACCTCTATATTCAAGTTTTTCCAAGCCTTTTAATAAAATTTCTTTCGCATCATTTGTTCCGATATAACCAACAATACCACACATTTGTTCTTCCTCCTTGGACCACAAGGGGGCAAGAACCACCGGGAGCAGTCCTGCCCCCTTATCTCTTAAAATGTCTGAAATTCTGTTTTTCTTGCACGTTAAAAATCAAACATGATCCGTTTTCTCTTCCACATACTTTTCCTTTTGTCCACCGGGTCACCCCGGTGATTTGTGGAAAAGCATACGGCTGTGTGGCAACCGGGAGGTATCCGCCGAAAACTTCGATACTCCTCCTCCTCGTCAACTAAATCCATTTCCGTCCCGGATTTAGTTCTGGCGCTTTATAGAAAATCTTTCCACTATCCTCCTTCCCTGCAAAATGAAGAGAAAACAACACCATTATCATAGCCTATTCCTGCTCTCTTCGTCAACATATTTTACAACTTACAACATAAAATATGCATAAGAGGGTTGCTGCGTTCCCCCCTTATGCATCAGGAAAACCATTATTCTTTCAGGCCCATTTCGGCTTCAACGACAGAAGCAATGCGGGAAACATATTTTTCACAGTCTTCTGCCGACGGCGCTTCCGCCATCACACGGACAAGCGGTTCGGTGCCTGACGGGCGGACAAGGATGCGGCCGTTTCCTGCCATTTCCTTTTCCACTTCTTCAATGACCGCCTTGATTTTTTCGTTTTCTTCGACGTGATGTTTATCGGTTACCTTCACGTTCACCAGTTTTTGCGGATATTTTTTCATCTCCGACGCCAATTCGGAAAGCGGCTTGTTCGTGATCTTCATGATATTGATCAGCTGCAGACCGGTCAGTAAGCCGTCGCCGGTCGTGTTATGGTCAAGGAAAATAATATGGCCAGACTGCTCGCCGCCCAGGTTATAGCCGTTTGCTTTCATTTCTTCCACAACATAACGGTCGCCCACCGCCGTTTGGACGCTGTTGATCCCCAGCGCTTCCAAGCCCTTATGGAAACCGAGATTGCTCATCACCGTTGAGACAACCGTATTTTTCTTTAAAAACCCTTCGTTTTTTAAATATTTGGCGCAAATGTACATAATCTGGTCGCCATCAACGATCTGGCCTTTTTCATCGACCGCAATCAGACGGTCGCCGTCGCCGTCAAACGCAAGCCCGACATGCGCGCCTTTTTCTTTTACGAATGTGGCAAGGGATTCCGGATGCGTAGAACCGACCCCGTCGTTAATATTCAGGCCGTTCGGGGACGCGGCCATCGTGGAAACATCCGCATCTAGATCAGCAAAAAGATAAGTGGCAAGCGAAGAAGTGGATCCGTTGGCACAATCGAGCGCTACGTGAATGCCCGTGAATTCTTCATCAACCGTCTGCTTTAGGAACTGCAAATATTTCTGGCTGCCTTCAAAGTAGTCGCTCACAATGCCGAGATCTTTCCCGACCGGGCGCGGCAGGTCATCCGTTTCGTGATTGAGCAGTTCCTCAATTTCCGCTTCCTCGTCATCGGACAGCTTAAAACCATCCGGGCCGAAAAACTTGATACCGTTGTCTTCCACCGGGTTGTGCGATGCCGAAATCATGACGCCGGCCTGTGCCCCCAGTGCTTTTGTTAAATAAGCAACACCGGGTGTTGTGATGACGCCAAGCCGCATTGCTTCCGCACCGATCGAGAGAAGCCCTGCAACAAGCGCCCCCTCAAGCATTTGCCCTGAAATGCGGGTATCCCGCCCAATCAAAACTTTCGGGCGTTCATTTGCATGTTTTGTCAAAACATATCCGCCATAGCGGCCCAGTTTAAAAGCAAGTTCCGGCGTAAGTTCAGTATTTGCAACGCCTCTAACTCCATCTGTTCCAAAATATTTACCCATCAGGTTTCGCTCCTTCTTTTCCGGATAGTCATTCTGTCTTTTGTGCTGTTTCAGTTATACGTATTTTGGCCTTATCGCTGGACAACTTCCATGTCACGTTTTTCGGCCCCGACACAATATAATTGACTTCATGGTTCCCTTCCTGTAAACCGGATAAATTGACCGATACTTTAAAGTCAGTGGCCGAAATGTTGTCCAGATCACTTTTCGTGCCTTCCGCAACGATATCAATCGTTCCGCTCTTCGGGGAAAGGAATTCCATTTCATAACCGCCGTCAAGCCCTTTTTCCTTGATCGGAATATCCGTCAGTTTTTTCTCATCCATTTTTGGTTCCACTTTGATCGTGGCGGTGACCATTTCCGGATCGACTTTGTTGATTCCGTCCGGCAGGGAAATCGGCACATCTATTTTTGCATCTTTCGTAATTTTGCTGATGTCGATATTGACAGGCAGCGTCTCTATACCGGAAAGCCGGGCGCTTGTGCCGTAAATGGTGATTTTTTTCGGGTTGGTCGTAATGCTTTTCACTGTGACATTATCATTCTCGGTGCCGATCGGGTTCACGGAAATCGGCACGGTCTTGCTCGGATTCGTGACGTTCACCGTGACATCCACCTTGCTTGGATTAACGGTGACATCCAATTTATTTAAATTCTTGTCCAAAACATTAATATTTGCTTCCTTCGTAAAACTTTCCGTAATCGGTCTGCTGTTTTCAACAGTCGCTTTGACGTAACTGATTTTTTCCACAACATCCTTCGCCCCGGTGATTTTCACCGTTCTCGGGTTGACAATCGGTGCGGATGCTTCGTATCCGGTTGCCAGCAAGTCTTTATCGTACTCCGCTTCCACATTGAAAACTTTGGATACTTTTTCCTGCACCATGACGTATGCATAAGTGCGGCTCAGTTTATATTTTAGTTTGTCCGAAAGGTTTTTCACTTTCAGCTTGGCTCTTTGCCTGCCGATCTGCGCATTGCTCAAATCCATATAAACGGTAAAATCCCTTGCTGCTTTTACCTGCTGGACAATGACTTTCGGGCCGGTCACCGTCACATCAACGGTTTTAGGGGCCCCCGATACGACAAGGTTTTTATTGTCGTAAATGAGCTGGACAGGGACATTTTGGATGGTGCCGCTGCTGTTTTTCGTCGCGGCGCCGATAATTTTATTACTGCCGTCGTTTTCCACCGCCACTGAAATATAGAGCAGAATTGCCAGGATAAGGGCCAAAATCCTCATAAACCAACGATTATCCATTAGTTTATCCATGTTTTCTTACCCTCCAGTTCCATTTCGACAAGGAAGGTTCCTTTGTTCTTTGGACATGTTTCAATTCAACTTCCAACATTTCCTGTAATTGTTCCAGGCTCAAATCCCTGTGGAGCTCACCGTTTTTTGTTACCGTAATCCCGCCTGTCTCCTCAGATACGACAACTGTCAGGCAGTCCGTCACTTCGCTGATCCCGACTGCCGCCCGGTGCCTTGTCCCGAGTTCCTTCGAAATAAAGGGGCTTTCAGAAAGCGGCAAATAGCAGGCAGCGGCGGCAACTTTCCGCTTCTGGATAATCACGGCGCCGTCATGGAGCGGAGTATTCGGAATAAAAATATTGATCAAAAGTTCGGCAGAGACAACGGAATCAAGCGGAATGCCGGTTTCGATATAATCACTTAAGCCTGTTCCCCTTTCAATCGAGATCAGGGCGCCGATCCTGCGTTTGGCCATATAGCTGGTCGCCTTGACAATGGCTTCAATCAAATGGGCTTGTTCATCTTCTTCCTGGCTGTTTGCCCGTGAAAAGAACCTCCCCCTTCCCAGCTGCTCAAGCGCGCGCCGCAATTCCGGCTGGAAAATAATGATAATCGCCAAAAAGCCGTATGTAATGGCCTGGTCCATCATCCACGCAAGCGTCTGGAGGCCGAGCAAACTGCTGAGACTCCTGACAATGATGATGACAAAAATCCCTTTCAAAAGCTGGACCGCTTTCGTTCCGCGGATGATCATCAGCAATTTATATATCACATACCAGACGACCAGTACATCAACAATATTGGAGAGATAGTTCAAGATGGGGAAATCAGCAATATGCATGACCCTGCCTCCATTAATTCATCAAACTTCATATCCTCTGTTTTCAACTGTTCTATTATATCATTTCTTGCAGAAGAAAAGGAGTTTTTGCGTACCTCCCGCGAAAAGGAAGCGGGAACCGGTCCCCGGCCCCGCATCATTATATTTATATTCAATTCAAATGCCTCCATGCATCCTGTCCCGTATCCTTTATTTTATACCAAATCCATTCAAAAACTTCATTAATCTCTTCCACATTCCCAGTCACATCCCCGGCGGATGCCATGTACTCATTTCCCCTTATAACCGTAACATTCCCCTCAACTTTCCCTTCAATCCGGATATTCCCATTCTTTACGGTGATGTCTTCTTTAATGGTTTTTCCTTTCGGCACAATCGCCATATGCCCTTTGACAATAATGTCTTTATTTTTCGTAACGGAAAATTCGTTCGGGTTGTTCCATTCCGAAAAAATCGCACCCGCCATTAAGATTAAAAACAAGCATGTGGAGACGAGGAAAGGATGCGACTTTACCCAGCGTCTCGCCCCCACCCGTTTTTTCTCTTTCGGCAGTTTGTCCATCACGCGGCTGGCAAATCCGGGGGGGGCTTGTATATTAGGAAGGCTTTGGACATAGAAAATGCTTTTCTTTAATTCGTAAAAATGTTGTCTGCACGCCCGGCATGTTTCCAGATGGTGCTCGAGGATTTTCTTATGATCTTCCGGAATGTCTTCATCCAAGTATTCATGCATATAGAGAATCATTCTCTCAGAACATGCATCCATTTTGCTTCCTCCTTATAACTTCCCCAGCTGTTTTCTCAGTGCTTCCCGCCCGCGGTGGATTCTCGTTTTGACCGTCCCTAAAGGAATGTCCAGCATTTCGCTGATTTCATTCAATGACAGTTCTTCAATATATTTTAATACAATAATGATCCGGTACTTTTCCGGCAATTTCAAAATTTCCCTTTGGATCATTTCTTGCATTTCCAACGTTTCCACCTGCATTTCCGGCAGCTTCCCTTCAGCAGGCACGGTCGAATAAAGCGTCAGTCCTTCCGTCCCTGAGATTTCCGCATCCAAATAAAAATCCGGCTTTTTCTTGCGAATCCGGTCAATGCATAAGTTCGTGGCAATCCTGTACAGCCACGAAGAAAATTTCCGTTCCTGCTTAAAGCTCCGGATATTGACATACGCACGGATAAACGTTTCCTGCGCCAAATCCTCCGCTTCGGCGCGGCTGCCGATCATGCGGAAACAGATTTGGAAAACTTTATCTTTATATATTTCAACAATATCGTTAAACGCGTTTTGGTCGCCTTTCATAACTTGTTTTATCTTTCTGTTTACAATCGCTTCCATTTTCCCCCTCCGCCCTGTGCGGTACATTAATTTACGATCAGCCCCAAAAAAAGTTTCAAAAAAGTAATAAAATGTTCAAGTCTATTGAAGCAAAAATATGGAAAAAGTGCTTAGATCTTTAGTAAAATGGGTTATAAATACATATCAAAACTTACACGAACGGAGAGTTTTGAATGAATCAAAAAAAAGCCAGGCCTTAATGTTGGAAATCGAAGAAAAGCGCCGTGAAATGATCTATCTCGCCTCAAACGCCGCATACTGGGATGACCGGGTCTTACAGGCCAGCAGGCACTTGGACCAGCTGATCAATCAATTTAACAAGCTGAAAAAGCGATAGCCGGCCACTATCGCTTTTCACATGCATAAAAGATATCCACATTTCTATAACAGTTTTTTCCCAAACAAACTTTCCATCAGCTGGACTGCTTTTCTTGCCGTTTTATTGCGGTGGTCAAGAATCGGATTGGTTTCAACAAACTCTGCGGAAACAACCGTATCCGCTTCATGCAGTAGTTCCATGGCAAACCGGCTTTCACGGAAACTGAGTCCGCCGTATACAGGCGTGCCTACCCCGGGCGCCTCTTGCGGATCAAGCGCATCCAGATCAAGTGACAGATGGATGCCGTCCGTTTTATCCTTCAAATAGGCAATGCTTTCGCACATCACTTTTTCCATCCCGAACCGGTCAATTTCATGCATGGTATATGTTTTAATGCCCAGCTTGCGGATTAAATCCTTTTCCCCTTCATCCAAGTCCCTTTGCCCGATCAACACAATATGTTCCGGCTTGATTTTCGGAGCATAACCGTAAATGCCGGTTAAAGCTGAGTGGCCAAGGCCTAGACTTGCAGCAAGCGGCATGCCGTGGATATTGCCGGACGGGCTTGTCTCCGGAATGTTCATATCCGCATGGGCATCGAACCAAATGGCGCCCAGGTTTTTGTAATGCTTGCTGATGCCGGCAATGCTCCCGATCGCAATGCTGTGGTCCCCTCCCAGAATGAGCGGAAACGAGCGGCTTTTTACAATTTGGTCTGCCTGCCGCGCAATCTCCTCACTCGCCTTGGCGACCGCTTTCAGGTTCCTCAAGTTGGCTTCATCATCCTGTAGCTGCTCCGCCCTGCCGATCGGAATGTTTTTAATGTCGGTTACTTTACATCCGAGCATTTCCAATCTTTCTTTTACGCCGGCGTAACGGATGGCGTCCGGTCCTAAATCCACTCCTTTATGCCGCTGCCCCAAATCCATCGGAATACCCATGATGGTGATATTTTTTTCCATATGACAGCCCCCTTCTTTTATATAAGGCTGTCTTTATTGTAAAATCGTTTGCAAATTGGCTCAACTGCACAAAATTTTGTATATTTATTCGATTTTGCCAGTTTATTTTTTAGGCTATGTTCGTGAACAATGTTGATGATCGCGAAATCTGCTTCGTCCGGCACAATCCCGGGACTTAACCTGGCAGAAACCCCAGAAATGATCATCAATAAATTGAACAGAACAATTTTTTAGTAAAGATTTTACTGATGCATGTAAATTTTGCCTTGCCGGGTACTTGCCGCTTCTTGGCCGCTGTTTTCCTCTTCTGGTTCCCGGCATCCTGGTAAAATCCTCAAGGTGGCTATCCGAAAACGCACAAGCGTTCAAGCTCTTCTCGGAGCCTGGACGCTTGTGGTGAAAGAAAGCGGAAGACGGGACTCGAACCCGCGACCCACACCTTGGGAAGGTGTTGTTCTACCACTAAACTACTTCCGCATATTTATAGAATAACATAAATAATATAAAATAGAAAGAGTGAGCCATGCAGGATTCGAACCTGCGACCCTCTGATTAAAAGTCAGATGCTCTACCGACTGAGCTAATGGCTCGTAACACTTTAAACAAAAATTTATATAAAATCGGAAATACCGATTCAGTACACAGGTGGCTGGGCCAGCTGGATTCGAACCAACGCATGACGGAGTCAAAGTCCGTTGCCTTACCGCTTGGCTATGGCCCAATAGGAATAGTATAAACAATTCCTGCTAAAAAATACATTAACATGCATGTCCAAATCTTCGGATGGTGGAGGGGGACGGATTCGAACCGCCGAACCCTGAGGGAGCGGATTTACAGTCCGCCGCGTTTAGCCACTTCGCTACCCCTCCGTCAGAGATGGTGCCGGCCAGAGGACTTGAACCCCCAACCTACTGATTACAAGTCAGTTGCTCTACCAATTGAGCTAGGCCGGCATATGAATGGAGGATGACGGGATCGAACCGCCGACCCTCTGCTTGTAAGGCAGATGCTCTCCCAGCTGAGCTAATCCTCCATGTATAAAAATGGTGACCCGTACGGGATTCGAACCCGTGTTACCGCCGTGAAAGGGCGGTGTCTTAACCGCTTGACCAACGGGCCAAAAAAAGAAATATGGAGCTTCCAATCGGGCTCGAACCGATGACCTCTTCCTTACCATGGAAGTGCTCTACCTGCTGAGCTATGGAAGCATTTATGGCTCCGCAGGTAGGATTCGAACCTACGACCGATCGGTTAACAGCCGATTGCTCTACCACTGAGCTACTGCGGAATATCTGGCCCGGCAACGTCCTACTCTCGCAGGGGGAATCCCCCAACTACCATCGGCGCTGGGAAGCTTAACTTCCGTGTTCGGGATGGGAACGGGTGTGGCCTTCCCGCCTTCATCACCGGACCTTAATGACAAAAATTATTCTACCAAAAATAATTTTTGTTTTCAATAGGAAATTTTTATTTATTCCCTCAAAACCGGATGGGAGAGAA
>NZ_BKZR01000048.1:0-23553 GCF_008974225.1 Weizmannia acidilactici
CTTCTAAGGACTGTTTGGCGAGGAAATTCTGTCACGAATGGTCTTAATAGAGCTTCTAAGGACCGTTAGGCGAGGAAATTCTGTCACGAATGGTCTTAATAGAGCTTCTAAGGAGAGAACGTATTTTGTTTTGTGTAAATGGTCATACTTACCAATTAAGTAGATGATCATTTATGCGAAATTTTCGCGATATGACGATTAGAGAACTGGCCAGTCAACGCCAAACTGTAGACGATGTTCAAAATATGATAAGAGATCTATTTAAAGAGACACTTCAAACCATATTTGAAGCCGAAACTGTCCTAAGCACAGTGTCAATGGAATTCATACTGGAAATAGCCGTAACGGCTTTTCCCTTCCTTTTAGCAGAACCCTGGCAGGTGCTCGAGTTGCTTTCCAGCAAGTAGGAAGCACCGTGTGTACACTGAGAAACATTTTATAAATGTGGTTAAACCCACAGAGGGAGAAAGAATTGTCCTAATGATCCATTATCTAGAAATATCCCGGGATACCCAAAAAATTTGACTTATGACTGGAAGCAAGCAGGTAATTCAGGCTCTGAAGCAAGGGGCTAAAAATAATATACGAGGGGGAGAGGATGATGAGTCCGGATACGATTCCGGTCCGCAAAGGGGAAGAACTGGATTTAACAAAACTGCAGGCCTATTTGCGGGAACATATCCCGGAAATGCCCGATGCGCCGCTGAAAATGTCGCAGTTTTCGGCCGGCCGCTCAAATTTGACGTATCAATTGAAAGCGGGTGCATGGGAAGCGGTGCTGAGGCGCCCTCCGCTCGGCCCGGTTGCTCCGAAAGCCCATGATATGGGGCGCGAATTCCGCGTTTTGAAGGCGCTTCAACCGTTTTTCGCGCTGGCGCCGAAAGTGTATCTTTATGAAGAAGACCCATCCGTCGTTGGAGCGCCGTTTTTTATCATGGAAAGGAGACACGGTGTTGTGCTGGATACGTCTTTTCCTACTGGTGTGGAGCCTACAAAGGAAAAGTGCCGGAAAATTTCTGAGATCATGGTCGAACGGCTCGTGGAACTGCACGCGATTCCGTATGAAGAAACGGGGCTTCTTGCGATGTCAAAGCCGGACGGATTTTTCGAACGCCAGGTGCATGGCTGGATTGAGCGTTACAACCGCGCGAAAACGGACGACATTCCGGAAGTGGAGCCGCTCATCGACTATTTGCGGGACCATATTCCGAAGCAAAGCGGTGCCGCGGTGATCCATTATGACTACAAGCTCAACAATGCGATGTTGAGCGAAGACTTTTCGAAAATGGTCGGCCTGTTTGACTGGGAAATGGCTACAGTCGGCGACCCGCTTGCGGATCTCGGCGTCGCCCTCAGCTACTGGACGGAAAAGGATGATCCGGAGTTGATCAAGCAGGGGACCGGTGAACCGTCTGTCACGGTCATGGACGGCTTTATGACGCGCCGCGAGTTTATCGAAGCCTACGCGAAAAAAAGCGGCCGTGACGTCTCGAACATTGATTACTATTTGATTTTCGGTTACTTTAAGCTCGCCGGCATCTGCCAGCAGATTTACTACCGCTATAAACGCGGCCAAACTCTGGACCAGCGCTTCGCCCACCTCGGCACCGTCGTCCGCAGTCTCATCCGGTACGCGGCCGAAGTGGCGGATAAGGTGAGGTAGGGGGCTTCTTGGGGGAAGGGATTACCTGCTCTAAAAATAATTCAATTTAGTATCTGTTGTAACTTGTAGAGTGCGAGTCTGACATGGCGGGGATTGACCCGCCTGTTTGCCGACGATCTCGAGTGGCACGGTAAGCCTGTCGGTTATGAATAGGCGGCGGGCGGCTGGAATTCTAGTTTTGTCGTCGATCCCCAGTAGCGCACAAAACCCGGGAGATCGACGACAATTTTTTGATAGTGGATTTGTTCAGGAATATAGAGATGGAGCGGATTTTGCGGATTGGTTAAAATTTTGGGCTGGATGGAAGGAAAATAAGGGGGCGGGAGAGAATAGTTATAATATAGAGGTTTTTTGGGGGTTTTTATATTACCTAAAAGGAATTGAAACTGAGAAAAAACTCTGGCAAGACAGAATCAAAGATGCGTTTTTATATTACCTAAAAGGAATTGAAACGCAATGGGTAGCGGGCTCGGATTGGCAACAAAGTCAGTTTTTATATTACCTAAAAGGAATTGAAGCAATCCCTGCAATCCAGCCTGTCCAAAGATGGTGCCCCATGTCCTATAACGAATTAAAACTAGTAGCTCATCCTCGCTATATGCCGCATTACCTCATTTTACCTCACCTGCAAACCTGCGCCCCATTCTTGAACCCTATCACTTTTCCACAAAACCTCAAACAAGCATTTCCCCTCAAAAAATCGTAAACTATTAAACGAAGGGAGATGGAGCTATTGGAAAATTACCTGATGTACATTAACGGTGAATGGACAGGGGAAGAGCTGCCGAAAATGGAAGTGGACAACCCGGCAGTCAATGAAGTGATAGCGACTGTTCCGAAAGGCGGGAAAAAGGAAGCTGAGCTTGCGGCTGATGCTGCGTATGCCGCTTTTCCGGCGTGGGCGGCGCTGTCCGCTTACGAACGGAGCGCGTACCTCCGCACCTGGTTCAATCTGATTCAGGAAAACGAAAATGAGCTCGCCAGGACGATGACAATCGAACAGGGCAAGCCGCTCAAGGAGGCGATCGGGGAAATGCGCTATGCGAACGGGTTTATCGAGTGGTTTGCCGAAGAAGGGAAACGCATTTACGGCGAAACAATCCCGGCATCGGTTACGAACAAGCGGCTGTTCGTCCATAAACAGCCGGTCGGAGTCGTGGCTGCGATTACCCCGTGGAACTTCCCGGCCGCAATGATCACCCGGAAAGTGGCGCCTGCCCTTGCTGCCGGCTGCACGGTCGTCATTAAACCGGCAAAACAAACGCCGCTCACTGCATTGAAACTTGCGGAACTCGCCGCAAAAGCCGGCATTCCGAAAGGCGTCATCAATGTCGTCACCGGAAGCGCAAAAGAAATCGGGGATGTCTGGCTTGCAGATGAGCGTGTCCGCAAGCTGACGTTTACCGGATCCACTGAAGTCGGCAAACTGCTCATGCGCGGCTCGGCCGATACCGTGAAAAAAGTGTCGCTTGAACTGGGCGGGCATGCGCCGGTTATCGTTACGAAAAACGCGGACCTCGACAAAGCGGTGGAAGGCACGGTCGCGGCGAAATTCCGCAATGCCGGCCAGACTTGCGTATGCTCCAACCGCATTTATGTACAGGAAGAAGTGTATGAAGCTTTTACAAAAAAATTCACCGAAAAAGTGAAGGCGCTCCGCATCGGCAACGGTTTGGAAGAAGGAACGGATATCGGGCCGCTGATCGACAAAAATGCGGTTGAAAAAGTCGAAAAGCATGTGAAAGACGCGGTCGAAAAAGGCGCCAAGGTGGAAACGGGCGGAAGTGTGAAAGAAGGGCTTTTCTTTGAACCGACTGTCATTTCCAATGTGACCGATGACATGTTATGCATGAACGAAGAAACATTCGGGCCGCTCGCGCCGGTGACGAAATTTGCCGGTATCGATGAAGCGATTAAACGCGCCAATGACTCGATTTACGGGCTGGCTGCATATGTATTCACGGAAAACATTTCGGAAGGCATCAAAATCGCTGAAGGCCTAGAATACGGCATTGTCGGGCTGAACGACGGGCTCCCGTCCACCCCGCAGGCTCCGTTCGGCGGCTTCAAGCAGAGCGGGCTCGGCAGGGAAGGCGGACGCTACGGTATCGAAGAATTTTTGGAAGTCAAATATATTTCACTTGGATTGTAATCTTCAAAAAAGCAGCGGGTGCAGGCCCGCCGCTTTTTTTACACATCAAAAAATTTTAGTCAGAAAATCTTACAAAAGTAAAAAACAATTCAAATTTTAACGTTATAATAAATTTTGTCAATACATACAACATTATGCTATTATTTGAGTAGATTTGAAAATTGAAAAAACAGGGGGAGAAAAGATGAAGAAATTTGCGGCATCCGTGCTTGCATTGATTCTTGTTTTGGCGCTTTCGGCATGCGGATTAAGCAAAACCAGCAGCGGCACGGAGACGAAAAAAACGATCAAAGTCGACACGAACGCTGCGTATGCGCCGTTTGAATACATGGATAAAGGGCAGATTATCGGCTTTGACGTCGATGTCATGAATGCCCTCGCCAAAGAATCCGGCTACAGGGTCCAGTTGAAAAACATCGGCTGGGATCCTTTGTTTGTCGAAGTGAAAAACAAATCGGCGGATATGGCCATTTCCTCGATTACGATCACGAAAGAACGCGCGCAGACGTATGATTTTTCGGTGCCGTATTTCCTGTCGACGAACGAAATTTTAGTACCGGAAAAGAGCGATATTAAAAGCGCGGCGGATTTAAAAGGCAAGACTGTCGCCGTCCAAAGCGGAACGACCGCCCAGGAAGTATTGGAAGGCTTGTTTGGAAAAAATAACAAAAACATTAAAAAGTTCAAGCAAAACACAACGGCCATCATGGATTTGGTCGAAGGCGGATCCGATGCGGTCGTTGCGGATAATACGGTTGTGGAGGAATACGCGAAAAACAACCCGGACAAAAAGCTGAAAGTCATCAAAGATACGAAGGCGTTCCCTGCCGAATATTACGGCCTGATGTTCCCGAAAGGCAGCAAACTGAAAGCGGATTTCGACAAAGCGATCAATAAAATTTACGACAACGGCACCTACACCAAAATCTATAAAAAATGGTTCAAAACCGAACCGGATATTCAAAAACTGAAAGCCCAGCAGAAATAATTTTTCAAGTGCAGCCGGTGCGCGCCGGCTGCTTCATAAACTGTATATTGCGTAACTTAAGGTTGCGCAATTTTGGCCTAGGGAGGAAACACATGGATATTCGCTTTGATATCATCATCGAATATTTGCCGTATTTGTTGAAAGGAACGCTTTTAACGATCGGGCTTTCCGTGGCGGGTATATTGTTCGGTATGCTTTTAGGGCTCTTGATCGGGCTCGGGGAAATGATACGGAATAAAATCCTCGCTCTCCCGTTCCTGTGCTATGTCGGGTTTTTCCGCGGAACGCCGCTGTTTGTGCAAATTTTGATCGTCAACTTCGGCGCTGTGCCGCTATTTTTAGGGAAAACGAACGGGATTGTCGCCGGGGTGATTGCCCTTTCGCTTAACTCAGCCGCGTATGTGGCGGAAATTTTGCGGGGCGGCGTGCAGTCCATCGAAAAAGGGCAGATGGAAGCAGCCCGTTCGCTTGGGCTCAGCCATGTACAGGCAATGCGCTATGTCATTCTGCCTCAGGCTTTTAAAAGGATGATCCCGCCGCTTGGCAATGAATTTATCGTACTCATTAAGGATTCATCGCTCGTATCCGTTATTGCCGCACCTGAAATTGTATATTGGGCGCAGGCGATGGAAACGCAGTATTACCGGGTTTGGGAGCCGTATCTGACAGCTGCCTTCCTTTATCTCGTTTTGACGCTTTCCCTCAGCTTCCTTTTACGCTTCATAGAAAGAAGGTTGGCAACAGAATGATCAAAGTGGTGAATTTGAAAAAATCTTTCGGGGATAACGAGGTGCTGAAAAACATCAATGTCGAGATCAAACCGCAGGAAGTGGTCGTCGTCATCGGCCCGTCCGGTTCGGGGAAATCGACTTTCCTGCGCTGCATCAATCTGCTTGAGACGATCACAGACGGCCATGTATACATAGAAGGTGTTGATATCGCGGATAAGTCGACGAATATCAATAAAATCCGCACAGAAGTCGGCATGGTGTTCCAGCAGTTTAATCTTTTTCCACATATGACCGTTCTGGAAAACATTACCCTTTCTCCAATCAAGGTGCGGAAGCTTTCAAAAGAAGCAGCAAAGCAGAAGGCGCTTGAACTTTTGCGCAAAGTTGGGCTCGAAGAAAAAGCGGACGCGTATCCGGATTCGTTATCGGGTGGGCAAAAGCAGCGGATTGCGATCGCCCGCGCGCTTGCGATGGAACCGAAAATCATGTTGTTTGATGAACCGACGTCTGCGCTTGACCCGGAAATGGTCGGGGAAGTGCTCGAAGTCATGAGGAGCCTGGCAAAAGACGGCATGACAATGGTCGTCGTCACGCATGAAATGGGCTTTGCCCGAGAAGTCGGGGACCGCGTCCTGTTTATGGACGGCGGCTATATTGTCGAAGAAAACACGCCGCAGGAACTGTTCGAAAACCCGCAGGAAGAACGGACAAAAGCATTCTTGAGCAAGGTGCTGTAAGAAGGGGCTGCCCCGAAAGCAGGATCCGAGGCTTTCGGAGCAGCCTTTTTACATAGAGGGAAGAATGGCATGCTTACCACTACGGATCATTAACCCGGAATTAAAGCCATGATATGGTCTGAGAAGTCACAACAAGACCATTAGCAAAAAATGAAAGCCGTGTAATGATTCCGAGAATCCGCCTCGGGACCGAAAGCTTGGAATTGAAATGGTGTAATGGTTCTGAGACGCCACAACAAGACCATTAGCAAAAAATGAAAGCCGTGTGATGGTTCCGAGATGCCTCATCAAGACCGTTAACCAAGAACGAAAAGCGAGTTATGGTTCATAGAAGCCCTATTAGGACCAATTATCCCATTCACAGCTTTAAAAAATTAAAATTTATACCTGATAAGCCAAATGACCAGCGTAAATGTCGGAAACTCCCTGCAGTCACTTTACCAACACGCATCTGTCTTTGCCTTTTATCCGTTTTGCATTTTTAAACCCGCTGATGTTAATATTTTTCAGGACAACGTTTTTTGCCCGGTATTGGATGGCGATCACGGGATTACCTTTAAAATCGTAATCCGGGTCGCCGATTGCGGTGAGCCCGTTGATTACAACATTTTGGTATGCGGAAACGACGAGGCTGCGCGGTGTGGAATCTTTATATAAATCGGTAAAAACCGGTGCAATAGAGACAAGATTTGCCGCGACAATATGGTTGGCGCTTTTCGAATTGGCATCTTTCCCTTTATGGTGGCCGATGTGCCGGAAATTAAAAGAACGGTTGTCCCGGACCGAAAGATGGCCGTAAATATGGACATGGGAAGCGGCCGATGCATTGTGGTGGGCTTTGATTTCCACGCCGCCGAAGCAACCGGTTGTGGCGTTATTGCAAAGCCACACATAGCGGGAGCCGTCATCAATTTCAATGCCGTTGGAGTTGGAAAAACCTTCCGTATGGGCCCTGCCGCTCGGATGGAAGCAGTACGAGTTTGAAATAAAAATATAGTCGCTGTGGTGGGTTGTGATGCCATCATCTCCGAACCCGCTTGCAGTGATGCCGTCGAGCCATATATAACGGCTTCTCCCGGGGGCAAGGAACCCGTCGCCCAAATAATGATAGCGGGTGGATGACACATCAAAGCCGTGCAGGCCAGCATTGACAGCTTCCACGTTTTTCACCCAGCCGTACGTGACGTGAGCAAAAGTAAGGCAGCTCGACCGGTTGTTTCCGGCCGAAGTTTTTTCTGCTTGACCGAGCCTTTCCACATTCCAATCAAGCGTCAGGCCTTCTACGAGAATATGGTCATTGCCGTACCGGAAGTCGGCATTTTGGACGAGCCGCGTTTTTTTCGGCGCACCCGGGTGGAATTTGATCGTTGTAACACCTTTCCCGCGGCCGATCAGGCATGTCCATGAAGGAAGCTTGAGCCCTTTGACGAGAAAAGTACCCGCGGGCACGATCACTTTTACCCGCCCGCTGCCGATTGCTTTTTGAAACGCCGTTGTGCTGTCGGTTTTTCCGTCCCCGATCGCGCCGAAGTCAAGGATGTTCACTTCGCGATTGGCCGTTTCAAGGAGCCTATTGTATTCCTTGTCCAGTTCCGTTTTCCATTCAGGGTAAACAAGTCCGCTATCGTCTGCGAAGGTCTTGCATGGTCCAACAGGGTATTTCCGGTTCAAGAGCAGGTGCGAGAAGGAAAACGGCTTTGGAAAATTGGGATTGCAATACATCTGAAAAAGCTGCAGGTTTTCTTCAATCAGCCTGTTCAGTTGAAACGGCCGGCGGGAGAGTTGCCGCAGTAATGTTCCGTTTGTTCTTGGTTCGTGGTGTTTGTCCAAATGCATCATATTTTCACCTCGTCTTGCTTCCATTCAGCCATTTTTTCCTCCCTATGTCAATTTGCTGCATCATCCAGTCAAAAGAATGGGTCTTTTTTTCCTTGTCTGAATTTTTAGTTGACGAATAGGGTTAGAAGGTATAAAATGATTTTCAAGTTCATATTCATGGTTTTCTTATCAAGAGAGGTGGAGGGATAGGCCCTGTGAAGCCTCGGCAGCAGGTTCGGAACCGGAACACTGTGCCAATTCCTGCAGGTGGATGCCTGAAAGATAAGAAGATGCCTATACTGTGTTAAATACAGTTGCCGGATGTCTTCTTACTTTGGGGTAAGAAGTTTTTTTATGGTTTAATTCTTAGTAGTCGAATAAGAAAGAGGGGAATAGAGGGTGGAACAAGCGCGTCTCACTTATGAACAGTTTACCGCCGATCCGTTTGCGGATTTCGTGCCGGAAGATGATACAAAGGGAGCTTTGGAAGTTTTGCAATGGGCCTACCGCATATACGGCAAATCGGTTGTATATGCGTGCAGTTTTGGCGCCGAAGGGATTGTGCTCATTGATTTAATTTCAAAAGTCAGGAAAGATGCGGACATCGTTTTTTTGGACACCGATCTGCATTTTCCGCAGACATACGATTTGATTGAAAAAGTGAAGAAAAAATATCCGGATTTGAATATACGGATGAAAAAACCGTCCCTCACGCTCGACGAACAGGCGGCGCAATACGGCTCCGCCCTGTGGAAACGTGACCCGGACCAATGCTGCTATCTCCGCAAAGTCAAGCCGCTTGAAGAAACATTACAGGGGGCGGCCGCCTGGATATCGGGCTTAAGGCGCGAGCAGTCTCCGACAAGGCGGAACACCAATTTTGTCAATCGGGATGAACGGTTCCATTCTATCAAAATCTGCCCGCTCATTTATTGGACATGGGACGACGTCTGGCAGTATATCCGGTCCAATGTTTTACCGTACAATGAACTGCATGACCAGGGCTACCCGAGCATCGGCTGCTTCCCGTGCACGCGTGCAGTCGGGAACGGCGATTCGCGTGAAGGAAGATGGGTGGGATTCAACAAAACCGAATGCGGGCTACATACGGTAAAGAAAGGGGATTAACGGATTTGCTCATCATCATCTTGTCATTTGTCATGGCCTATTTCTTCGCGTATAACATCGGGGCAAGCGGCTCTGCGGCATCAATGAGCGTCTCATACGTGGCGGGGGCCGTCAAATCAAAAAGGGCGGCGCTCATCATTTGCTCGGCTGCGTTGTTTGCGGGTGCGGTTTTCAGCAGTGGGCCTGTTGTTAAAACATTGAGCAAATCGATTATCCCGGAACATATTCTAACTCCTGAAGTCGTGCTGATCGTGCTGGCTTCTTCGGCGGGGACGCTTTTTATTTCGAACCTGTTGAGCGTTCCGCTGTCGACGAGCGAAGTGACGGTCGGGGCGATCGTCGGTGCCGGGCTTGCGTACCAGTCGCTCCATCTGAAAATGCTGTTTACGATTGTTGCTTTTTGGTTTATTGTCCCGGTTGCCGCGATGTTTGTCACTTATTTGCTTGTAAAAGCCGGAAACCGGATTTTTAAGGAAAAAAACGTGCTCGGCCCGAAAACGGGGAAATTTTTTTCGATCGTGTTGATCATTACCGGATGCCTTGAGGCTTATGCGGCCGGAATGAACAATGTCGGCAATGCGATCGGGCCGCTTGTCGGGCGGGGCTCGTTCCACAAGAAATCGGTGTGTTGAGGGGTGCTTTGCTGATGGTGGCCGGGGTCTTGACTTTGGGCGGCCGGGTCTTTGAAACAAGCGCCAAAAGAATTGTCAGGCTTTCGGTCGGAAACGGCATTGCCATCTCCGGGGTTTCGGGCGTGCTTGTGACGCTTGCCTCGCTGTACGGCCTGCCGATTCCGATTACGCAGGTGACCACTTCGGCCATTGCCGGTGTCAGTGCCGCGAAAAACGGCCAGGCGGCTTGGAAACAGCCGATCATTACGATTATATTAAGGATATGGTTTGTTTCCCCGGTGTTGTCCATGGTCGTTTCATATTTTTTGATCCAATCTTTCATAAAATTCAATTTTTACGCAGACGCTGTGATCATCGGCGCTGCCATTGCGACGGTCTGCATGGTCAGCCTGACGGGCAGCCGGAAGCAATTGTCCCAGCGTGAATCGGAAACCGCAGGCAGGAAAAAGCGGTTTGCCAATCTTTACGCCATTACAACAGAAGAGCAGGTGAAACGATGAGAAAAGTATATTTAGTCGGCGCGGGGCCGGGTGACCCGGAACTGATTACGGTAAAAGGCTTGCGGGCAATCCGGGAAGCGGAGGTCATTTTATACGACCGGCTGGTGAATCCCGAGTTGTTAAAAGAGGCCAAAAAAGATGCGGAACTGATTTATTGCGGCAAAAAACCGAACGCCCACATGATGACGCAGGAAATGATCAACCATCTGCTTTGCCATTTCGCCAACCAGGGAAAAACCGTTGTGAGATTGAAAGGCGGTGACCCGTTTATTTTCGGGCGGGGCGGTGAAGAAGCGCAATCTCTTGTGAAAAAACATATTCCGTTTGAAATCGTGCCGGGGATCACGGCCGGATCCGCTGCACCTGCCTATGCCGGTATTCCGCTTACCCATCGCAGCCTCAGCGCCTCCGTTGCGTTTGTAGCCGGCGTTTCAAAAGAGGGCGGCGATTTGGATGCGTACTGGTCAAAGTATGCCGGGATTGATACGCTTTGCATCTATATGGGCGTAAAAAATTTGCCGTTGATCTGCGCGCAGCTGATCAAACACGGGAAACCTGCAGGCACGCCGGCTGCGCTCATCCATTGGGGCACGACCAAAAAGCAGGAAACGGTAACGGGCACGCTGGAAAATATTAGCGAAAAGGCTGCTGCGCTTCGTAATCCTTCTCTTCTGATTATCGGTGAAGTTGTGAAACTGCGCAGCGAATTAAAATGGTTCGAACATCAGGCGGCTGCAGTGTATACAGGGTGACCGGCGTATGAAACAAGGGATTTTATACGTCAGCCATGGCAGTCGCGTTCCGGAAACAGCGGCAGAAGCAACAAAGACGATCCGGCTTGTGATGGAAAAAATAGAAGCAGACCTACAGGAGATTTGTTATTTGGAAATTGCTGAGCCGGATATAGCAGCCGGCATTGCTGCGCTTGTCCGGGGCGGGGCGGGGCGCATTGCGGTCGTGCCGGTCCTGCTTTTGAGCGCCGGCCATTATCATGAAGATATCCCGCGCGCGATCCGGGAAGCGAAAAAACGGTATCCGCATATTGTTTTTACTTACGGCCGGCCGCTCGGAGTGCAGGATCGGATCATCGATGTCGTTGCGGAAAATATCCGGAAAACCGGGGTGCCCCCGGGTGCGGAGATCCTCCTGGTCGGGCGCGGCAGCCGAAATCCAGGGACAATCCGGGACTTTGAAAAAATTTCATCCCGGCTGAGAGAAAAACTGGGGGTGGAATCCGTTAAGCCATCGTATTTAGCGGTGTTGCAGCCGTCTTTTGACAAAGCGCTGTTTAAGCTCGCCGGAACCGGGCGCCCGGTTGTGGTGGCCCCGTATTTATGGTTTACCGGCCTGCTCGTTCGGTCGATGGAAAAGAAAGTGGACAAGTTAAACCGGGAAGGGCATGATGTCCGTCTGGTACAGTACCTCGGCTGCCATCCACACATGGTCGACGCGCTGGCTGACCGGACAAAGGAAGCGTTGAAAGCGGCAGTGTTTGTTTGAAAGGAGCAGCGGAGGCACCCGGGCATTGATTTTTAAGAAGAGTTGTCCGGATATAAGGTTTTAAAAATGAACTGGGCATTGGGGTGCAAACTTTCAGAAGTACTGTCCTTAAGAGGCTTTGTAAAGGACATGAGGGTTTGGATTTTGTCCTTTTATATGGATAATTAAAAACTTTAATGAAAAATGCCCTTAAAAAGCTTCGTAAGGACATTCGACAGTAAAAATAGAACTATCTTAAAAATCATTAGAGTGAAAATGTCAACTCGAACTGTCCTCAAGACCCCATATATAGACTATTTGAACAAATTTTTATCCATTTCATACCTTAAGCTACCGGGGATGATCCAAAAAACACACGAAAGGGGCGGTGTGGATGGCTTCGGTACCGGTGATGGTTGATTTTAAAGGAAAACAGGTGGTTGTCATTGGCGGGGGAAAGATCGCAGCCAGAAGAATCCGGATTTTGCAGAAGGCCGGGGCCCGTATCACCGTTGTCAGCCCTTCCCTCGATCCCGAATTGCAATCCTTGGCCGCACAAGGCAAGATTAGATGGAAGCAGAAACGTTTTGAACCGGATGACGTTAACAAAGCAGAAGTCGTCATTGCGGCAACAAACGATCGCGATGTAAACAAATGGGCTGTTGCCCATGCCCCGGTAGCGGCGCTGATCAACGATGCGGGGAATGCAGAAAACGGCGATCTTATGTTTCCTGCGTTACTTCAAAAAGGAAGGCTGTCGATCAGCGTTTCTACGGATGGAGCAAGTCCAAAGCTGGCTTCCCGGATCATCACGGAATTATCCAATCAATACGATGATGCATACGGCCGATACGTCGATTTTTTATATGAATGCCGGCAGCTCCTCAAACAGCCGGCTTTTACCGTAGACGAAAAAAAGGAATGGCTGGAAAAATTGCTCGCGGAAGAATACCGCACCCCGGAAAAGCAATCGGAAGTCCTGGCTTTTTTAAAAATCCGGACCGGGAAACCAGCCCGCTGAAGCATATTGCAAGCCGGGAAAAGTGGTCTGAAATCCTGACGCTTTTGCAAAAACTACCCGCTGCAGAATACCGATACCCGGAAACCTTGCCTCTTCAAACAAACGAGCCGAAAAATCGTAGTAAACTGTTTGTCAATCCGAATTCGTTCAGCTAAACTATAATTAAAAATTTTTTGAAAAGGGGTGCATTACGATGTCATTGGAGGATGTTAAAGTATATTTCAAGCAGTGGGGCCGCCACGAAGATGTGCTCGAACTTCCGTTATCAAGCGCTACAGTTGAACTGGCGGCCAAGGCATTGGACGTGGAGCCGGAAAGGATCGCCAAAACGCTCGCGTTCAGGGGCACAGGCGAAGAGGAAGCAATGCTTGTCGTGGCCGCGGGGGATGCAAAAATCGACAACAAAAAATTCCGCCACACATTCGGCACAAAGGCGCGGATGCTTTCTCCTGAAGAAACGTTCGAGCATACCGGCCATGCTGTCGGCGGCGTCTGCCCGTTCGGTTTGAAAAAAGATCTGCCGGTTTATATGGATGTTTCCCTCAAGCGCTTCACAACCGTATTCCCGGCGTGCGGCAGCGGCAATTCGGCGATTGAGTTGACTTGCGATGAATTGTATACATACGGAAAAGCGGTAAAATGGGTGGATGTATGTAAAGGCTGGGAAGATGAAGCATACAGCAGGGTAAACGGATCCGGCCCGGTAGTGGAATCGCAATAAACAAACAAGGGGAAGTATCTCCGTCTTG
Organism: Weizmannia acidilactici; assembly: GCF_008974225.1. NCBI lineage: Bacteria > Bacillati > Bacillota > Bacilli > Caryophanales > Bacillaceae > Heyndrickxia > Weizmannia acidilactici. The sequence goes on from NZ_BKZR01000048.1 coordinate 13,599, forward strand.
CCATGTGCCAAGTGGCTGCAGCTTCCGTCAATGTTACAACGCGAAATGGCATGGGAGTTACCATTTTTGCCATGCCGGCGGTTGCCTCTTTCGTAAATGCTTCACGAAAAAATGAAGGGGGCGCGGGGTTGCAATTTACGTAAAATGCTTCAAAGCAAAAAAGCAAGGGGAGCTTGTCTCCGCCCTGCTTTTTTGCGGTTCAAACATCAGTCATGGTAAGATTCTGCGATGGCATTGGCTGCAACAATGGCGTTATAGACATCATCAGGCGTAACAGGGAACGGCATGTTGCCCATTGTGTCGCCTTCTGCGCAGGCGTCTTCTGCAACTTTCCTCCACTCGGCTTCGACAAATTCTTCTACGCCAAGGTCTTTCAATGTCAGCGGCAGGCCGACTGCTTTGATGAAATGGATGACGGTTTCGAGTTCTTCTTTCGGCGCGTTTTCAAGGACAAGCTGCGCCAATAGCCCGAACGTGACTTTTTCGCCGTGCTGCGCTTTGTGGAGGGCAGGTACAGCTGTCATGCCGTTATGGATGGCGTGCGCTGCGGCCAGCCCGCCGGCTTCAGCACCGACACCGCTCATATAAATCGTTGCTTCAATGGTGTCCTGCACAGCCCGCGTCGGGACTTTCTGCTTAACCGCTTCCACAGCTTTTACCCCGTTTTCAAGGACCGTTTCATAGCAGGTGCGGGCAATCGCCAAGCCGGTTACGGACGGTTTCATCAAAACAAGGTTGTCGCCGTTTGCCTGGTAGCATGCGCGTGCTTCAAAATAAGTGGCAAGTGCGTCCCCGATGCCGGCAACGAAAAAGCGGACAGGTGCAGCGGCTAAGATTTCCGTATCAGCAAGCACAACATCCGGGTTGCTTGGCAGGAACAAATAGCGGTCAAAAGCGCCGCTTTCTTTGTAAATCACAGCCAAAGCCGTGCATGGCGCGTCGGTTGAAGCGATTGTCGGGAAAATCACGACCGGCAGCTTTTCATAGTAAGCGGTTGATTTCGCGGTATCGAGCGTTTTTCCGCCGCCGATACCGACGATGACGTTGGCGCCGGCTTCACGTGCCAATCTCCGGTTCCGGTCGATTTCTTCTTGGGTGCATTCATAGTTGAATTTTTCAAAAGTTGCTTTTCCGCCGCCTTCTTCAATTGAACGTCCGGCTTCTTCTTTTGCGCGGTCGAGGATAAACTCATCACAAATCACATAAGCATGATCACCCAAATCTTTTATGTACTCATTCAGATTAGCAAGCAGGCCTTTCCCGATGATAAATTTTTTCGGAGATGTGACAGATTTTACAGGAATTTTCATAATTAATGGCGCCTCCCAAAAATTTTTTCTTATTACATTTTCATTATATTAAAAATGTAAGCGGAAACCAATTACAAAACTGTGAAAATGTTCATTACATAAAAAGGTATTATCTCTGGGCTTTGCACGGTAAAATCTAACCCAAGGGGGTGTCGGATGATGAAGCGGATTTTGGTGATTGGTGTTTCAGCCGGGGCGGGAAAATCCACTTTTGCAAGGCGGCTCGGGGAAAAACTCGGAATAGAAGTGATCCATTTGGATGCGCTTTTTTGGAAACCCGGTTGGAAAGAAGCCTCTTTGGAGGAGTTCAGGGCTTCCCAAATGGAAGTCGTACAAAAAGACACCTGGATCATGGAAGGCAATTACAGCAATTCCATTGATATCCGGGAAGCTGCTGCCGACACGGTCTTCTATTTGGAGCTGCCGCTTTTGGTCTGCCTCTACCGTGTGGTCAAAAGGAGAATCTTAAACCACGGAAAAACACGCCCGGATATGGGAAAAGGCTGTGAAGAAAAGCTGGATTTCAAATTTTTGAAGTTTATTGTGTCGACCTACCATTCCCGGAAAAAGAAGATGGTGGAACGGATCGAATCTTATAAACAAATGGGGAAAACGGTTATCGTGTTAAAAGGGAGGAAGCAAATCAATGCTTTCTTAAAAAATATGGCTTTTGTTATTTACAAATAAATTTGACTATTGAAAGTGTGTACAATATCTTTTGTAATAGTGTTATACAACAGTGCGATGCTTGGAATGGAAGAGGAACAGAGCGGGGAAAGGGATACGGGAATTTTTCACAAACTTAGGAGGGGAATACATGAACGTACCATTGGTGTTGCCGGAGTTTCTCGACCGTGCGGTGCTTTTGTACGGGATAAAACGGCGGTGTACTGCGGGGAGCGGGTGTTTACATACCGGGAATTGAATGGGAGGGTCAACCGGCTGTCGCATGGGTTGAAGGATCTTGGCATCGAAAAAGGGGAGCGGGTGGCTTATTTGGCGCCAAACACGCTGGAAATGCTCGAAGGGTTTTACGGGATTTTCCAACTTGGCGCGGTGATGGTGCCACTCAATATCTGGCTGACCCCGGCGGACTACTTACTTATTTTAAACCACAGCGAATTGAAAGTGCTGTTTGTCGACCAGGATTTATACCATTTAATCGTGCCGATCAAGGACAAGCTTGAAATGGTCGAACACATTATTGCCCATTATAAAGATGAGTCGTGCAATGAAATCGGCTATGACACTGGCTGGACAGGTTTTCGCTGGAACCGTTTCCGCGTGCCGATTTGGATGAAAACGATGTGTGCAGCCTCCTTTATACAAGCGGTACGACCGGGAATCCGAAAGGCGTGATGCTGACACACCGCAACAACTACCTGCATGCTTTAAGCGCGATGCACCATTTGCGCGTCAGTGACCAGGATGTCTACCTTCATGTGTTGCCGATGTTCCATGTGAACGGTTGGGGTTCGCCGTTTTACTATACGGAAAACGGTGCCACCCATGTTTGCTTAAGAAAAGCGTCGGCGGAAGGGATTTTCCGTGAAATCATCAAACATAAAGTCACGGTGCTGCATATGGCGCCGACCGTGTTGAACAGCCTGCTGCAGTACATGAAGAACACCATCCTGTTGTTGAACAGGATGTGCGGGTGGGGTCATTGCCGGTGCTGCGCTGCCGCCGGCATTTGTCGAGCGGGTCGAAAAAGAACTGGGCCGGGAATTTATCTAGGTGTACGGCATGACTGCATCGACGCCGCTCAGCCTTGTTTCCATGATCCGGTCCCATCTTGACGGGCTCGACCGCGGGAAACAATTGCGGCTGCGGGCAAAAGCGGGCTACCCGATGATCGGCTGTGACGTGCGCGTCGTAAGGAAAAACGATGAAGAAGTGGCACATGACGGAAAAGAAATCGGCGAAGTGGCGGTCAGAAGCCATGGTGTTATGCTCGGATATTGGAAAAATCCTGAAGAAACGATGAAAACGATCCGGAACGGGCGGCTTTATACTGGCGATATGGCGACTGTTGATGAATACGGCTATATCGATATCGTCGACCGGAAAAAAGATATTATCATCAGTGGCGGCGAAAATATTCCTTCGATCGAAGTAGCTATATGAGTATCCGGCCGTTTTGGAAGCGGCGCTCATTGCTGTGCCGCATGAAAAAACGGGGGAAACGCCCCATGCGTTTGTCGTCTGAAGGAAAATGAAACCGCGACCGAAGAAGAGATCATCCGTTTCTCAAGGGAAAAGCTGGCCTATTTCAAAGCCGTTACAGGTGTCACTTTTGTCAACGAACTCCCGAAAACCGCTTCCGGAAAAATACAAAAAGTCCATTTGCGGAACGAGTATTGGGAAAAACTCGGGAAAACAGAGCGGTTTGTCAATTAAGCATTCACCCCCGTTAGGCTTAACGAGGTTTTTTACGGATGGCAGGACGACCCGCTGAGCGAAACAAACGATGAAGAAAGGGGTGCCCCTGAACTGGTTTGTCGGTTTTTGGGGCAGCGCCTTTTGTTAGCGAATGGCAATGTATGTTACGAGCGGGACAGTCCCTTTTTTAAACGGCATAGATGTATGCTTCCATAAAGGCGCAAACCAGTTCTGAATCGGGCGGCTGTTTTTTCAGCTGTTTTTCACATGCTTCCAAATGCGGAAAAAGGGTTGGGTCGGATTTGGCCTCTTCCAGCGTGAGGTCCCCCTGCACGAGCCGGATTGCCGCGTCTTTTGCCGTTTCATCATCCACCTGGAACAAAAGGTAAGCCAAGCAACTGTACCGATCCATCTTTTTGCCTCCCGGAACATGTTTTCTTATACCTTCGATAAAATCCGGCAAAATTCCTTCAAAATTGCAAAAAAAACTCGCCTTATTCAGGCAAGTTTTTTTGTGCGGCAGTCAGACGGACCGGTTCGGCCAGCAGGGAAATGCCGATCGCGGCCAAGATCAGCGCGCCGCCGAGAAAAAAGTGGCCATTTAAACTTTCGTGCAGCAAAAGCCAGCCGAGAAAGGAACCGACAACAGGCTGCAAAAACATAAATAAAGACCCGCCGCCCGCATCCATCAGTTCGAGCCCTTTGTTCCAAAGGAAGAAGGCCCCGGCGGTGGAGACAATGCCAAGGTAAAGGATGCCCGCTATGACCCAAAAGCTGTTGAAAGAGACCGACTCTTTTTGGATTTCCCGGATCATAAAAGGCGTCGTAAACACCAAGCTGAACAAAATCGCATAAGCCGTAATCGTAAGGGAGTCCATTCTTTCGGAAGCGACCTTTACATAAACGGACAGCAATGCCCACGTAATCATTGCCCCGGTTAAAATGAGGCTGCCCCAAAAATAAGTTTTGATATGGATGTCCCAGCCGATTACGATCACGACGCCGCTAGATGCCAAAAGCAACGACACGATTTTCCGCGCCGTCAGCTTTTCTTTTAAAATAAACCGCGCGAAAATAACGATAAACACAGGAGAAGCGGACGTAATAATGGCGCCGGTATGGGCATCCGCTTTTTGCGTCCCGATGAACTGCAGGGCGATCGATACAAAATAGCCGACAAACCCGATCCAGAATAAGAGCAGCCAGTCTTTTTTCGTGATGCGCTTTTTCCCCTTTTTTCTCCCGTTTATTTTCAAAATGGCGTAAAGCACCGCAAAGCCGATGATATAACGCAGCCACAAAAGCGTCAGCGGCGGCACAACGTTTAATACGTATTTGCTGACAACGTACATCCCGCCCCAGATGCTGGAAGCGAGCGCCAAACAAAACGCGCCGGCAAGTTGGTTTTTCATCCATTCATCAACCTCCGTCTATTTTTGGATGCATTCAATTAGACGAGGTATCGAATCGGCCGTTCGTTCCCCGTATCAGGAACGGGTGGCAGGCTGGTCGTTTTCAAACAGATCGAAATACAGACGCATCAGGAGGCACCTCCGTAATGGTAATATTCTTAATTTTAACATATTAAGGAGACTTTTTGACCATAATGAGAAAATAAAAAACGAAACCGTTTCAAGGCGTCTTTTAAAAATTTGGCATGGCTCCTTTTTTTCAGGCTAATCTTCAGTTCCGTTTCATACTTGCCATTCGGTTTAACATTAATGAGTTCTTCTTTTCGGTTAAATTCGTCTTTTTTCGCTGTCTACGGTTCGATGCAGAAGAAGTCTTTTCCTTCCTGGCCCTTAATACTGTGTAGGAGAAGACCGAATCTTTTTCTATCACGAGATTGTACTTTTCATTAAATGAAGTGGACAGTTTTGTTTCATTTGAGCCGATCAAGACCACTGTTTCAATTTTTTTTGCACATTGATGTTTTTGTACTTCCCGGAAGGTAAGGCGTTCCAAATCCAGTTCCGATTTGATCTCGCTGTGGAAATGATGCCCATCAACTTTTCGATATTGAGTGTAAATTTTGCCATGTACTCAGGTAAAATATCTACTTTAGCCTGCTAATTGTATAGCGGGCTATTTTAGCAATTAAGGTAATTTATTATTGAATTACAATTCAGGTTCGTGTATTCAAGGTGTTCTAATTCGACAGGAGAATTTTAAGATGTGTAAAAAATAGTCCACAAAAATTGATATCTTTCATTCAATCATCATAATAAAAGGTACCTCTTCTATTGGTAGTGTTTTGTGAACAGTCTCATTTACCAATGAACGGGTGTTTTCAGAATATCAAGTTGCAATATCAATAGACTAAATTTAATATAATCCCATATTACGAAAGCAAAATAGTAATTTAAAATAAAAAAGGGCCCCATCCTTTGGTATAATTGAGTTTGACGAAAAACCAAATAACCAAGAAAGGGGGCACCTTTAAGGTGAATTATAACATTCCTGTCTCAAAAATGATTTTCAATCGACAAGATTCCAATGGATTCTTTCGGAGCCAATCATATGGACTCCTTATTAAATTACTGGCGTACAATTTACTGGAGATCTTTAAAAAAGAGCATTGCCCGCCAGTGTTTAAGTCCTATACCATCAGGAGATTCCGGAGAGATATCATTTATTCGCCCGGAGTTTTGACGCATCACAGCCGCAGCGTGTCACTTAACATTTGCGAGACTATGCCCATAAAAGGGTGTTTCAAGAAATGATCAAGAGTGTACGAATGATTGATTGATAATCTGGAACTGAATACTGGAAATTGAAAGGCCCGCAAAGATGGGGAGGGGGAAAGTATACCTTCAAACCGTCATTACCTTACGTGCATCATTCCATATTTTACATTTTGTTCCAAATTATCAGATTCTATCTACCAAGTCATTGCACTTTCGTAATTTGGGTTAATTATTCTATTTTAAATGAAGCTTTCCTGCTATAAATTGAGAAATTTCCTGAAATTTTTTCTCGCGTTCATGCTCATTTGTGACATCAAACCATTGAACATTCATTTTATTTCGAAACCATGTAAGCTGCCTTTTAGCATAACGCCGTGAATTCTTTTTTAATTGTTCGATAGCTTCTTCAAGCGTTACTTTTCCATCCAAAAAATCATAAATTTCTTTATATCCAATCGCCTGAACGGATTGACAGTTGCGGATGCCTCGCTTTCTCAACTCCTTGACTTCCTCGATTAGCCCTTGGTTGATCATCAGATCCACCCTTTGGTTAATCCGTTCATACAACTTGCTGCGTTCCATCGTCAACCCAACAATGGTAGTATGGTAAAGTTCCTGCGAATGTTGGCCGGATTGATACTCGGACATCGGCTTTCCAGTCGTATAGTAAATTTCCAGAGCGCGAATGACGCGGCGTACATTATGAGGATGAATGGATTCCGCACTTTTAGGATCCACTTCCTTTAACTGTTGATGCAAGAAAAGTTCGCCCTTTTCTATAGCTGTTTGTTCCAATTCAGCTCGCAAAGACGAATCTCCCGGAACATCGGTAAATTGGTAATTGTAAATGACTGATTGGATATAAAGTCCGGTGCCGCCTACAAGAATAGGGATTCGTCCTTTTTCCGTTATTTCGGTTATTTTCTTTCTCACAAGCTTCTGGAATTCTGCCGCCGAAAAGGATTCGTCAGGTTCTTTAATATCAATTAAATGATGGGGAATGCCGGCCATTTCCGCTTTGGTCACCTTTGCCGTTCCGATGTCCATCCCTTTGTATATCTGCATAGAATCTCCGCTGATGATCTCTCCTTGAAAACGATGCGCAAGGCGGATACTTAGTGCAGTTTTCCCCACTGCAGTCGGGCCAACGAGCACAATCAGCTTTTCTTTCTCTCTCACATTCTTCCCAGCCTTCCCCTTACTTTTCCCTTATCGTATCATAAAACGAAAGGATTTACACACTTTGTTCATTCTAACCAAATGAAGTGCCAAACATTCCTCTATCTTTCGTTTTATGGCTTTTTTCTCTATTCATTCTATGGTCAGTTCGTTACACAATCCAAAAAGAGAAATACATTGCATTGCGAGACAGCTTCAGTGTTGTTTTCGCTATGTATCTCAAAAATTTTTTACGGTATTGTCTTTTTTTAAATGATTAGTAATGCATTCTTTTCGATCGTGACATTCACTGGAGTTTTGGTGAGAATCTCGCCATCACCTTGTACCAGAACCGGCCATTCAGTGGTAACGTCTACTTGTCTTCCTCTTATCATAGTGACACTAGGATGATGAACATGCTTTCCTTTATATGCTTTTGGAAAAGTGCGCAACAGTTCCCATTTTGTCAAGTCGTGTACGATACAAATGTCAAAAAGCTCATCATTATAACAAGCTTCCGGACATATTTTTATACCTCCACCGTAATTTGGAATATTGGCAATGGCAATGAATCAAACATTAAAAAAACGATGTTCCTTTCCATCCACTATTAATTGAATGTTGACAGGACGAAATTTGAATAAAACATGCAATAAACTATGTCCATACGAAAGATTCCCTAATCGTATAAAATTCAATCAATTTTTATATTTCGAGGAATTGTTTACTTCGGCGACTTGACCGTCAAAACCAATTCCCGTTACAGTGATGCAGTATTCTTCCCAATTCTACCAATATCCATTTTTCTTTGCTCTATTAAAATTCATTCTAATGCCTTATAGTCCATTGGTATATCAAGAGCCCTTGCAAGATCATTTCCCGATCCTGCAGGAATAATACCTAAAGGTACATTCGAATCAATTAACCCGTTAGCCACATCATGAACTGTACCATCTCCGCCTACAGCCACAACAACATAACATGTTTCAGAAGAAATCTCCTTCGCGATTTCGACTGCATGTTTCGGACGTTCTGTAAAATGCACTTGATAATATATCCGTTTTTCTTGAAGCATTTTTTCAATCTTTTTCCAAACTTTTCGCCCTTTTCCATTCCCCGAGATTTTATGGACGATAAAATAATACATCACATAGATCTTTCCTTTTTATTGCAAATTGTAGAAATTTTGCAGGATATGAGAAAATCGATTGATTGTGAATGGCTAATAAACATTATATAACTAGGGCTTGCTGAATAAGCAAAAATTCCAGATTTGACAAGGGTTTTAGCCGCTTTTTCCGAATATAAAGTGTAAGGGTTTTTGGAAAATACGTGAAAAACCTTGCACTTGGAGGGCGTTTTAATGATCAAAAAACGGAGCATTAGTTAACTTTCTTAAAACGATTCTTTACTATCATCCAGCGGAAATTTAAATAGGGATTGCATCTGATTCCGTTCAGCAAGTCCTAAATAAAGATCATAAAGCAAAGAACTGTATCGATTAGATAAATATGGAATTTTATGTAAGTTGATGAGTTTGTCCAATACAACTCTTTCTTAAGAACATACTTTAAAAGTAGGGATTGCAGATTTAGCAGATCCTCAAATACTCAAAAGGAGATGTTATATATATGACATTTGTTTTAATCGTTGTCCTGTTCATCTTACTGATCATTGTAGGAAGTTCTTTTACGGGGCAAGGCGGTTATTAATTCCTAGTAAGGTGATATAAAATTCCTAGTTTGATTATAACAAGATTGATGTTGCTTATTGCAATAGGGCAAAGTGCCATTTGTTCATGTTTTAACATTTTTAAAATTGGTACAAGCAGATATGGCAAAGAAGCCAATCTTCTCGTTTACCGATTCAAGTCAACTCACTGTATCCTACGATTTTTACAAAAAATGGATGGGACAAGACTCGTTTTATATCCCCTATTCCAAAATCTCTTAAGTTAAAAAGGAGGGATAAATAGTGCATCATTTAGTTTGAAGATATCAGGGAGAACCTGTTGAAGTGATGGATCGAAATGGAAGGGTTTATAGAGGAGTGATAGACGTAGACCCACCTCCAGGAGGAATGGTTATTCGTACCGGCTTTGGCAGAAGATTTATCCCGTTTTTCTTAATTGCTGCTATTTTTCTTTTAAAGAAGAAGGCGTATTTTCTAAAAACGAAAACGAATTCTATTTTGTCGATAAACGATAACTCTGTCATTTGGCAGGGATTTTTTTGGGCGATATCGAAAAAATAATATAGTACTTGGAGAATAAAAATTATGTTGAACTAGTTAGGGCTTGCTGAACGAATCAGATGCAAGCCAAAATTCGGTTATCAAAAGACAAAATAGTGTTTTGTAAAAATTTCAAAAAAAGAACTCTGAGCTTTCGCTCCAGGTTCATGATGAGAAATTGGAGAG